>NZ_JBHWVJ010000043.1:26688-62414 GCF_042736725.1 Streptomyces sp. NPDC060028
TCCCTTTGTTTTGGATGTTTTGGGGGCGTGTTTTTTTTTTTTCTCAACCTGTGTGTTGCGTGGGGGGGGGGGGGGGGCCGCGGCCCCCCCCCCGCTTCTTCGAGGCCAGCAGGCTGGTGATCGTGGTGATCACCAGGACCCCGCAGATGACGCCCAGGGAGACGGGGATCGAGATGACCGGGACGTGCAGCCCGCTCTCGTGCAGGGCGTGCAGCACCAGCTTGACGCCGATGAACCCCAGGATGATCGACAGTCCGTAGCTGAGGTGGACCAGCTTCTTGAGCAGGCCGCCGATGAGGAAGTACAGCTGGCGCAGCCCCATCAGGGCGAAGGCGTTGGCGGTGAAGACGATGTACGGGTCCTGCGTGAGGCCGAAGATCGCGGGGATCGAGTCCAGGGCGAACAGCACGTCGGTGGTGCCGATGGCGAGCATGACGACCATCAGCGGGGTCAGGACGCGCTTGCCGTTGTTCTCGATGAAGAGCCTGGTGCCGTGGTACCTGTCGGCGACGCCGAACTTCTTCTCGACGGACTTCAGGAGGCGGTTCTCCTCGAACTCGTCCTCCTCGGCGGACCTCTCGTCCTTGCGTGCCTCCTGGATCAGCTTCCACGCGGTGTAGATCAGGAACGCACCGAAGATGTAGAAGACCCAGGAGAAGCTGGCGATGATCGCCGCGCCGGCGGCGATGAAGACGGCGCGCAGGACCAGGGCGATCAGCACGCCCACGAGCAGTACGCGCTGCTGGAGGTGGGAGGGCACCGCGAACTTGGCCATGATCAGGACGAAGACGAAGAGGTTGTCGACACTCAGGGACTTCTCGGTGATGAAGCCCGCGAAGAACTCCTGGGAAGCCTGGCCGTTGCCGAAGAACCACAGGCCGAGCCCGAAGAGTCCGGCGAGGGCGATCCAGACGACCGTCCAGGTGCCCGCTTCCTTGATCGTTACGTCGTGCGGTTTGCGGCCGATGAAGAAATCGGCGCCGATGAGCAGGGACAGACCAAGAATGGTCAGCGCCCACAGGGTCCAGGAAACTTCCATGGTGAACACGCCTCCGGCGGATGGCCAAGCACTTCGTCAGCGTCATCGCTGCCGGAGGTCTCTTCCACCCGGGCGGCCAGGAGGCCGTGGGCCGGCGCCCCGGGACCGCTTGCAGTCCGTATTGACGGGCACGCCGTAGCAGGAAAGCAGGAATACTCCCCTCCGCAACAAAAGGGTACCCGTCAGGCCCCCTAAAGGTAAAGAGAATCTCAAGAGAAGGTCAGCGGCTGGTCATCGCCGGGCCGACCCGACCCGCTCCAGCACCTGTTCCAGGACCCGGCTGCCCTGCGGCGGCAGGTCCGGTTCGAAGGTCCAGGCATGGTGGACCCACGGGTCGGCGAGATGGTTGTCGGGCACCGGGGACAGCCGCATCAGCGAGCGCCACAGCGGGTCCAGCAGCGGCCCGTACGCCGAGGCCTCGTCACGGTCGGCGACCATCAGCAGGTGCACGCCCACCGCCGGGCCCTCGTCGGCCAGGTAACGCAGCTGGGTGACGGCCCGGTCGTCGAATCCGTGCGGGAAGTCGTGCACGATCAGCAGCTGGTCCGCCGCGTCCACATCGGACGGCAGGTCCTCCGGAGCCCCGGCCCGCAGCGCCATCTGTACGAGGTCCACGCGCCGGGTCAGCCGAGCCAGGGTCTCGGTGACACCCGCGGCCCCCGCGGCGGGCGGCGCGGCCAGCACCCCGGCCCGTACCAGCGGCGCCAGCGAGGCGGCGCCGCCGCCGGCCGCGTCTATGACGTGGACGGAGAACCGGTTACCGGGGTGGACCGCGAGCAGCCGGACGGCGTGTGCGACGGCCATGTCCATGGCGGCCCGGCGCAGCCGGTCGGTGTCCATGGCCATGGCCGCCTCGGAGCCGGTGCGGCCGTTGTCGATCCACAGGCCGCGCTCCAGCGGGAGCCGGACCAGCATCGGGATGCGCAGGCCGGGCCGCTCGGGCAGGTGCAGGTCGCCGAGGCGCAGCGCGAGCGGCGCCTCCTCGGGCAGCCCGGCCGACCGGTCGTCGTGCCAGACGGGGTTGTCCCAGCGGGCGTACGGGGCCGGCAGCGCGGGCTCGATCACCTCGGACTCGGCGACGAGCTGGGCGAGGTCCCGGTCGAGCACGGCCCGGGCCCGCTCGACGAGCTCGTCACGGCGGGCCCGGGCGGTGTCACGGCCGGCGTCGGCCGAGCCGCCGAGGCGGTGGCGGGGGTCGGACAGCACCTCGTCGAGCTCGCGTTCCATCCGGGAGTCCGCGAAGTCGACGGCGCCGCGGTAGGCGGCGACCGCGCGGGCCAGGTCCTCGAACATGCCCCAGACCTGGTTGTAGAGCCGCTCCTCCATGGACCAGCCGGCGGCGTCGCCGGCGACGGGACGCGGGGCCTCGCCGGGCTGCTGCGCAGTGGCCTGGGGGGCGGGCTGCGGGGCCGGCTCGGGCGGCTCGGTGCTGGTGCGCCGACGGCGCGGGTGGGCGTAGCTGATGGTGGTGTCGGCCGCGGGCACCGAGGCGGGCGGCCCCGGCGCGGGCGCGGGGCCCGCAGCGGCCGGGTACGGGACTGCGGACACCGGCACCGGATCGCAGGCCGTCGGCACGGGGTCCGGCGCGACCGGGGCCGCGACGCAGGCGTGCACGCGCGCGGCCAGGTCGGAGGCGACGGGGGCGGCGAGCCCCTGGTCGGCGAACAGGGCGGCGAGCCCGTCGGCGTAGCCCTGGCCGACGGCGCGGACCTTCCAGGCCCCCTGGCGGCGGTAGAGCTCCAGGGCCACCACGGCGGTCTCGGCGTCCAGCCCGGTCAGGGTGTACTCGGCCAGTTCGGTGCCGTCCATGCCCGCGACCGCGACGTGCGAGGCCGCGACGGCACCGAACCGGACGGGGCCACCGGGGGGCAGCGAGAGCAGGACGGCGACCCGGTGCACTTCGGCGGCCACCGCGTCGAGGTCGACGGCGAACCGGTGGCCGGCGGCGGCCCCTTCGGGGGCCTCCACCCCCGGAAGGCTGCGCGCACCGGGGTGCGCGACGCCCTCCGGGCCGGTCACGGCGCCCCGCTCGTCCCCGAGCGAGGCCAGGGCGAGCACCGGTGTACCCGCCGAGACCGTGATCCGCACCCGGTGTTCGGACAGGGCGTGGTTCTGCCCCCGGACCAGTTCGGCCGCCATCGCCTCGTCTCCCCCCGTTCCTCTTCGCTTACAGGTGCGGCAGGATCGACGGCATCAGGTCCTGGAAGGTACGGCCGTTGGCCGGGTTGCCCAGGGCCGTCATCTGCCAGCCGCCGCCGACGCGCGACACCTTCGCCATGATCTGCGCGGTGTAATTGCCGCCGCCGTCGAGGGTGTAGCGGGCCAGTTCCTGGCCGTTGGTCTCGTCGACGATGCGGCAGAACGCGTTCTGCACCTCCTGGAACGTCTGCCCGGTGAACGAGTTCACCGTGAAGACGATCTGGTCGATGTGGACCGGCACGCGCTGCAGGTCGACGAGGATCGACTCGTCGTCCCCGCCCTGGCCGACACCGCCGACGAGGTTGTCACCGGTGTGCCGGACCGAGCCGTCGTCGCTCTGCAGGTGCCGGAAGAACACGACGTCCACGGGCTGCTTGTCGGCGAAGAGCACCGCCGACGCGTCCAGGTCGATCTCCCGGGTCCGCGAGCCGAACAGCCCGCGGCGCTTGGCCGCCTGCCAGCCGAGGCCCATCCGGACCGCGGTCAGCGTGCCCCCGTCCGACTTCTGCAGACTGATGGCCTGACCCTTGGTCATGTTGACCGTCACGCGCTGTCCCCTCTCCGTAGCCCGCCCCGATAACGGGTGCGCAGTGTGTACCTGCTGCTCCGGGGCGTGTCGGCAACACTCCCCGGCCCAACCCTACTGACCGGCCCCGGGTCAGGCGAGGCCCACTTCCTTCATCTGTCGCAGCTCCTTCTTCAGCTCGCTCACCTCGTCACGGATCCGGGCCGCGACCTCGAACTGCAGCTCCGCGGCAGCCCCGCGCATCCGCTCGGTCATCTGCTCGATGAGCGCGGCCAGCTCCGCGGCCGGACGGTCGGTCAGAACCTCGGCGGCCTTGGCCCCCTTGGCCCCCTTGGCCCCCTTGCCGCCCGTCTTGCCCGCGGCCGTCGCCTTGCCGCCGAGCGCGGGGACGGGAGCCTTGGCGCCCTTGCCGTCCTTGCCCTGCCGGTAGCCGGTGCCCAGGAGCTGCTCCGTGTCGAGCTCCTCGCGGGCGATCGTCGCCACGATGTCGTTGATCTTCTTGCGCAGCGGCTGCGGGTCGATCCCGTTGGCCGTGTTGTAGGCGACCTGCTTCTCCCGGCGGCGGTTGGTCTCGTCGATCGCCTGGGCCATCGCCGGGGTGATGCTGTCCGCGTACATGTGGACCTGACCGGAGACGTTGCGCGCCGCGCGCCCGATGGTCTGGATCAGGGAGGTGCCGGAGCGCAGGAAGCCCTGCTTGTCGGCGTCGAGGATCGCCACCAGTGACACCTCGGGCAGGTCGAGGCCCTCGCGCAGCAGGTTGATGCCGACCAGGACGTCGTACTCGCCGGCGCGCAGCTCGCGCAGCAGCTCGATGCGGCGCAGCGTGTCCACGTCGCTGTGCAGGTAGCGGACCTGGATGCCGAGCTCCAGGAAGTAGTCGGTGAGGTCCTCGGCCATCTTCTTGGTGAGGGTGGTGACCAGGACCCGCTCGTCCTTCTCGACCCGCTGGCGGATCTCGTGCACCAGGTCGTCGATCTGGCCCTCGGTGGGCTTGACCACGACCTCGGGGTCGATGAGGCCGGTGGGGCGGATGATCTGCTCCACGAAGCCGTCGCCGCGCGAGAGCTCGTACTTGCCGGGGGTCGCCGACAGGTAGACGGTCTGGCCGATCCGCTTCTGGAACTCTTCCCACTTCAGCGGCCGGTTGTCGAGCGCGGAGGGGAGCCGGAAGCCGTGGTCGACCAGGGTCCGCTTGCGCGAGGCGTCGCCCTCGTACATGGCGCCGATCTGCGGCACGGTGACGTGCGACTCGTCGATGACGAGCAGGAAGTCCTCGGGGAAGTAGTCGATGAGCGTGTTGGGCGCCGAACCCCGCTCGCGGTCGTCCATGTGCAGCGAGTAGTTCTCGATGCCGGAGCACGACCCGATCTGGCGCATCATCTCCAGGTCGTAGGTGGTGCGCATGCGCAGCCGCTGCGCCTCCAGCATCTTGCCCTGCTTCTCCAGCTCGGCGAGGCGCTCGGCGAGCTCGGCCTCGATGCCGGCGATGGCCTTCTCCATGCGCTCGGGGCCGGCGACGTAGTGGCTGGCGGGGAACACGTACAGCTCGCGGTCCTCGCTGATGACCTCGCCTGTCAGCGGGTGGAGGGTGGAGAGGGCCTCGATCTCGTCGCCGAACATCTCGATGCGGACGGCCAGTTCCTCGTAGACCGGGAAGATCTCGATGGTGTCGCCGCGCACCCGGAAGGTGCCGCGGGTGAAGGCCACGTCGTTGCGCGTGTACTGGATGTCGACGAAACGGCGCAGCAGCTGGTCCCGGTCCATCTCCTCGCCGACCTTGAGCGCGACCATCCGGTCGACGTACTCCTGCGGGGTGCCGAGGCCGTAGATGCAGGACACGGACGCGACGACGATGACATCGCGCCGGGTCAGCAGGGAGTTGGTCGCGGAGTGGCGCAGCCGCTCCACCTCCTCGTTGATCGAGGAGTCCTTCTCGATGTAAGTGTCCGACTGCGGAACGTAAGCCTCGGGCTGGTAGTAGTCGTAGTACGAGACGAAGTACTCGACGGCGTTGTTCGGCAGGAGCTCGCGGAACTCGTTCGCCAGCTGGGCGGCGAGCGTCTTGTTGGGTGCCATGACCAGCGTGGGGCGCTGGAGCTTCTCGATCATCCAGGCAGTGGTCGCCGACTTGCCGGTGCCGGTCGCGCCGAGCAGCACGACATCCTTCTCACCTGCACGGATGCGCTTCTCCAGGTCGGCGATGGCCGCCGGCTGGTCGCCGCTGGGCTGGTAGGAGCTGACGACCTCGAAAGGCGCCACCGTGCGTTCGATCTTCGATACGGGCCGCATGGGTCAACCGTACGACCCCCCACTGACACTCTGCCGCCCGCACGGGCTCGCGATGTCCCGCGGGTCCGGTCCGATCGCGGCCCGGTCGAGAACCGCGCCGGGTCCGGTCGGGACCCATCAGGTCCCATCAGACCCGATCGGGTCTGATCGGGTCTGGTCCGTTTGTCGTAGTTCGGTGGCGGCCAGGTGATCTTCAACCCCATGATCGCCATGGAGCAGCTCTCTTCTGAAAAAGCATCACGCACGTGCATCGCCGCAACGTCTGTCGCTTCGCGCCCGTTTGAGGCAGGAGCAGGTCTCACGACCCGAGGAGAACGCACATGTACCTCCGACCCGCCTCCGCGGCCACCGCCGCCTTCCTGGGCCTCACCCTCAGCGTGCTGGGCGCATCGGCCTCCTCCGCCGCCCCCGGACCGGACGGAATCTCCAACCCGATCGTGTACGCCCACCGGGGGGCTTCGGCATACGCCCCGGAGAACACCCTCGCCGCGATCGACCTGGCGATGCGGCTGGGCTTCGACTGGGTGGAGAACGACGTCCAGCGCACCAAGGACGGCGAGCTGGTCGTGGTGCACGACGACACCCTGGCCCGCACGACCGACGTCGAGCAGGTGTTCCCGGACCGGGGGCCGTGGCGGGTCGGCGACTTCACGGCGGCGGAGATCGCCCGGCTGGACGCGGGCAGCTGGTTCGGCGAGGAGTTCGCGGGGGCCCGCGTGCCGACGCTGCGGGAGTACCTCGACCGGGTACAGCGCAACCAGCAGCGGCTGCTCCTGGAGATCAAGAAGCCGGAGCTCTACCCCGGGATCGAGGAGCAGACCCTGCGGGTGCTGGGCGAGGCGGGCTGGCTCGACGACCAGCACGTGTCCCGCCGCCTGGTCGTCCAGAGCTTCAGCGCCGACTCCGTGCGCATCGTGCACGGACTGCGCCCCGACATCGTGACGGCCTTCCTCGGCACCCCCACGGTCGCCGACCTGCCCCGGTACGCCGCCTTCACCGACCGGATCAACCCCTGGCACACCACGATCTCCGGCGACTGGGTGGCGGCGGTGCACGACCTGCGCGGAGCGCACGGCAAGGCCATGGAGGTGGACACCTGGATCGTGGACGACGCGGCGACCGCCCTGAAGGTCCAGGCGATGGGCGTGGACGGGATCATCACCAACAAGCCCGACGTCGTACGGGAGGCGGTGGGCGGCTACTGACGGGCGCCGCCGGAGCCCGCGGGACCGGCAGGGGCGGGGCTGTCGGTGGCGGGTCGTACGGTGGATGCGTGGACAGCACCGAGCGGCCCCGCGGGCCGCACCTCGAATGGACCGTCGTCGACAGCGACATCGGCCCCCTGCTCCTGGCCGCGACCCCGGAGGGTCTGGTCCGGGTCGAGTTCCATGCCGGGCCGGACCGGGCCGAGAAGATGATCGGATCGCTGGTCTCCCGGCTGGGCGCCGACGCCTGGCGCCCGCCGCCGGGCGCAGAGATCCTGCTGGCCGAGCCGATACGCCAGCTGACCGCCTACTTCGCCGGATCCCTGCGGCGCTTCGAACTGCCGCTGGACTGGCGGCTCAGCTCCGGCTTCAACCGGCAGGTGCTGCAGGAGCTGGACCGCTCGGTGCCGTACGGGGCCGTCGTGGGGTACGGGGAACTGGCCGCCCGGGCCGGACAGCCGGGCGCTGCCCAGGCCGTCGGCAATGCCATGGGCTCCAATCCCCTACCCCTGGTGGTGGCCTGCCACCGGGTCGTGGAGAACGACGGCGGGATCGGGGGTTTCGGCGGCGGGGTGGAGACCAAGCGCATCCTGCTCGCGCTGGAGGGCGTGCTTCCGCAGCCGCTGTTCTGACCGGGGGGCGGTGACCGGGGTGCCCTCCCGGCTCCGTCGCGCGGCAGCCCGGCTCCCGTCGCGCGCGGTAACCCGGTTCCGCCGGGCGGTAAGGGGTGCGAAACTGCCGCGGTGAGTACTCCCGCCGCCGCAGGCCCCGCAGCGCCCGTACGCCGCCCACACCCGCGCAAGGGGTGTACCGCGTGACGGCCCCGCCTCGCACCGAGCGCCCGCTGCGCCCCGTCGACCCGGCGGACCTGCCCCGGCTCCAGCGGCGCACCTCCGCGGTGCTCATCGCCAGCCAGATGCTGGGCGGCCTCGGTGTGCCCATCAGCATCGCCCTGGCCCCCGTGCTGGCGACCGAGGTCAGCGGCACCGAGGCGATGTCCGGCTTCGCCTCGACCGCCTCGGTGATCGGCACCGCCCTGGTCTCGCTGCCGCTCGCCGCCCTGATGACCGCGCGCGGGCGCCGGCCCGGGCTGGTCGTGGCGTACGCGATCGGTACGGTCGGCGCGGGGCTGGTCGTCCTCGCCGCCACGATCAAGAACTTCCCGCTGCTGATGCTGGGCATGGCCGCCTTCGGCGCCGCCTCCTCCGCCAACCTCCAGGCCCGGTTCGCCGCCGCCGACCTCGCGCCCACCGAGCGCCGGGCCCGGGCGATCTCCGTGGTCGTGTGGGCCTCCACCGTCGGAGCGGTGCTCGGCCCCAACCTCTCCGCCCCGGCCAGCCGCAGCTTCGCCGGCACCTCCATACCCCAGACGGCGGGCCCCTTCGTCTGGGCCGCCGCCGTCTTCGTCCTGACCGGCACCCTGATCGGCGTACTCCTGCGGCCGGACCCGCTGCTGACGGCCCGGGCCCTGGCGGCGCCCGAGGAGCAGACCCGCGCGGGGCGCTCGCTGCGCGCCGGGCTCGCCGCCGTCAAGGCCTCCCCGCGGGCCCGCCTCGCACTGGTGGCCGTCGCCGTGTCCCACACCACCATGGTCTCGATCATGGTGATGACCCCGGTGGACCTGGCCCACCACGGTGCCCGGCTGGAGCTCATCGGCCTGGTCATCAGCGGGCACATCGCGGGCATGTTCGCCTTCTCGCCGCTGATGGGGTGGCTCGCGGACCGCCTCGGCCGGCTGACCGTGATCGGGCTGGCCGCCGGGCTGCTCTCCATCGCCGCGCTGCTCGCCGGCACGGCCGGGCCGAGCCACACCCAGAGCGCGGTCGGCCTCTTCCTGCTCGGCCTCGGCTGGTCCGCCGGGATGGTGTCCGGCTCGGCCCTGCTGACCGACTCGGTGCCGCAGCCCGCGCGGGCCGCCGTACAGGGGCTCAGCGACCTCACCATGAACACGGCCGCCGGCGTCGGCGGCGCTGCCGCCGGCCTGGTCATGTCCCAGGCCGGCTACGGCTGGCTGAACGCGATCGGCGCCGGCCTGCTGCTGCCGATGGCGGCCCTCGCCCTGTTCACCGCCCGCCGCCACCCCGTCGTCGCCGCCAAGGGTGATCAGTAGCTGATGTGGTAGGCCTTGCGGA
Source organism: Streptomyces sp. NPDC060028 (assembly GCF_042736725.1). NCBI lineage: Bacteria > Bacillati > Actinomycetota > Actinomycetes > Kitasatosporales > Streptomycetaceae > Streptomyces > Streptomyces sp. NPDC060028. Next base: position 36,082 of record NZ_JBHWVJ010000043.1, read on the forward strand.
GCGTCTCGTGCACCGTCCAGGTGGTCTTGTCGCCCTCCCGGAGCACGCAGGCCGAACCGGGGCCCACCTCCAGCGTCGCGCCGCCCTCGACCTCGATGGTGGCGCGGCCGCCGACCACCACGAACAGCTCGTTGGCCTCCACGTCCGTGACCACGCCCGGGGTGATCTGCCAGATCCCGCGCACCTGCGAGCCGTCCTCGGCCTCCCACAGCACCCGGCCCGTCACGACGGGCTCGCCGGAGACGATCTGCGCGGGGTCGAGCTGCTCCACCTCCAGTTCCGAGTCCGGGATCTCGGCTACGGAGACGGCGAAGGAGGGGGCCGAGGAGGGGGCCGAGGAGGGGGCTGGGGAGGCGGGGGCGGCGGGCGCGGCGCCGTGGTCACTGGTGCTCATGGCGGGCCAGCCTAATCCGGACAACCCGCGCGACGGGGTGACCAGAGCGTCCAGCAACACCCCTGTCGGTCAGTCACCCTGTCCAGCACTTTGCTCAGCCGGAGCGCCGGGCACTGAGCACCGGCTGGTGGAAGCCGGTGTCGGCCGGAGCGTGCCAGCGCGTCGGCCCGAAGCCCGCCTGCCGGGCGAAACCGGCGGTCTCCTCCTCGGGCAGCGCCCAGTAGGTCGCGCTCGACGTCCGCCTGGTCCACGTCTGCCCGGTCGGCAGCAGCTGGAAGAGCTCCAGGTCGTAGCGCTCCCCGTCGGCGTGCCAGTGCCACAGCTGGAACGTGATGGTCCGCCCGTCGGGGCCGGTGCGCACGTGCGGGGCCTCGCCCTGCGGGCGGGCCCGGCGCAGTTCCCCGTACGGGTGGGTGGAGAGGAGCAGCAGGCCGCCCGGGCGCAGCACCCGCAGCATTTCGGCCAGGGCGGCGCGTACGTCGCGGGCCGTCAGCGGGTGCGGGAGTGCGTTGTCGGCGCAGACCACGGCGTCGAAGGAGCACGCGCCGAAGGGCAGGGCCCGCATGTCGGCGGCCGCGACGGGCAGTACGAGTCCCCGGGCGGCTGCTTCCCGGCCCGCGCGGGCGGTGGAGGCGGGGCTCAGGTCGGTGCCGGTGACCTTGTGGCCCAAGGCCGCCAGGCCCAGCGCCTGGGTGCCGATCCCGCAGGCGCTGCCGAGGATCCGGTGCGGTCCGGGCCCAGGGCAGTGGTCAGCAGGGCGTCCAGGGCGCCGCCCTGGCGGGTGGTGCTCGCGGCCCGGTCCGCGTACATCAGGTCGTAGCGGCCGGCCAGCTCGTCGTAGAAACCGCGCGTGTCCCGGGGATTCACGGGGGAACGCTACTCGGACACGTTCTCCCCGGTGTGCCCGAGCGCGTTTGGGCAGGTGAATCCCGTGCCATGGATGGGGACATGTCACAGCACACTGCATCTGCATCACAGGTCCCGGTCCTGTCGGAAGAGGTACGCGAGGCCCTGGCCCGGCGTCGGCCCGTGGTCGCCCTGGAGTCGACGATCATCGCGCACGGTCTGCCCCGTCCCCGCAATCTGGCGGTCGGCCTCGAACTGGAGGCCCTGGTCCGGTCGGAAGGGGCGGTTCCGGCGACGATCGCGGTCATCGACGGGGTGGCGTACGCCGGCCTCGACAAAGCGCAGCTGGAGCGGATCGCGGGCGGCGAGGGCGTGCGCAAGCTCGGCCACCGGGACCTCGCGCCCGCGCTCGCGACGGGGGCCACCGGCGCGACGACCGTGTCCGCGACGGCGTTCCTGGCCGCCCGTGCGGGGCTGCGGGTCTTCTCGACGGGCGGGCTGGGCGGCGTACACCGGGAGTGGGCGCAGACGCAGGACGAGTCGGCGGATCTGTCGCTGCTGGCCCGGACCCGGATCACGGTGGTGTGCGCGGGGGTGAAGTCGATCCTGGACGTACCGGCCACCCTGCAGCGGCTGGAGACGCTGGGGGTGGGGGTGCTCGGGTACGGGACGGAACGTTTCCCCGGCTTCTACCTGACCAGTTCGGGGGAACCGGTGGACTGGACGGTGCACCGGCCGGAGGAGGTGGCCGCGGTGATGGCGGCCCAGGACGCGCTGGGCGGTCCGGAGTCGGCGCTGCTGGTCGCCAATCCGGTGGCGGAGGCCGAGCAGTTGGACCCGCGACTGCACGACCGGGTTCTGGCGGAGGCCCTGGAGGAGTGCCGGGAGCGCGGGATCACGGGACAGGCGGTGACGCCGTTCCTGCTGGGGTTCCTCGTACGGGCGACGGGCGGGGCCTCGCTGGAGGCCAACCTCGCGGCGGTACGGGGCAATGTGCGGCTCGGGGCCCGGATCGCGGGGGCCTGGGCGGCGCGGGCATGACCCGGGCGGGGGCGGAGACGGGGGCGGGAGGACCGGAGGCGTCGGCGGAGGCGACGGCGACGGCGACGGCGACGGCGACGGACGGTGCCCGGCCCGGGGCCCCGCCCCGGGCCCTGGTGGTCGTCGGCGACGTGGTGACCGACGTGGTCGCGGTGCATCCGGAGCCCCTTGCCCCGGCCACCGACACCGCGGCCCGGATCCGTACCCTCCCCGGCGGCGCCGGGGCCAACGCGGCCTGCTGGGCGGCCCGCTCGGGCGCCGCGGAGGTGCGCCTCCTCGCGCGGGTGGGCACCGAATCGGCCCGGTGGCACGAGCAGGCGCTGCTCGACGCGGGCGTGCGGCCCCGGCTCGTGGTCGACCCGGCCGAGCCGACGGGGACGGTGGTCGCGCTGGTCGGCAAGGACGCGGAGCGGACCTTCCTGACCGACAGCGGGGCCTCGCTCAGGCTCTGCCCCGCCGACTGGGCGCCGGACCTGCTGGACGGGGCGGCCCGTCTCCACCTGTCCGGTTATCTGTTCTTCGCCGACAGCAGCCGGGAGCTGGCCACGGTGGCGCTACGGGCGGCCCGCGGCCGGGGGATCGCGGTGAGCGTGGATCCGGCCTCGGCGGGGTTCCTGGCCGCGCTGGGTCCGGAGCGCTTCCTGGACGCCGTGGCCGGGATCGACGTACTGCTGCCGAACGAGGACGAGGCCCGGCTGCTCGCGGGGCTGCCGGAGCGGGCCGGGGCGGCGCGGGCCGCGGCGGAGCTGAGCCGGCGGGTGCCGCTGGTGGTGGTGACCCGGGGCGCGGCCGGGGCCCTGGTCGCCGAAGGGGGGCGGGTGACGGCCGAGGTCGCCGCCGAGACCGCGCGGGCGGTGGACTCCACGGGCGCCGGGGACGCGTTCACCGGCGGGTTCCTCGCGGCCCTGCTGGCCGGGGCGGCCCCGGCGCGGGCCGCCGGGGCCGGCTGCCGGGCGGCGGCGCTGGCGGTCACCCGGCTGGGCGGCCGGCCGTAGCACCCGGCAGTACCCGTCCGGCCCCGTCACCCGGCGCGGATGCCGGTCCACGCCGGGTGGCGCGGGTCGTCCGCCCTGACCACGGCGTCGGCCAGGGACGCCGGGTCGGTCTCGGCCTCGTACCGCTCGAAGGCGGGCAGGGTCCAGCGCGCGGACTCCTCGGTGCGGCGGGCGAGCGCCCCCGGGGAGAGCCGGACGTGCACGCTGAGGTCGAAGGGGAACCAGTGGCCGAGCAGCAGCGGGCCGTGCACGATCACCACGCCGTCCGGCGGGAGTTCGGCGTACGGGCTGCGGGTCGCCCGGTCGGTCGCCGGGTCCCACAGGTCGGGCAGTACCCTCCCGGTGCCGCCCGGGTCGGTCGGGCCGAAGACCTCGCGCCAGAGCGCGGCCGTGTCGTACCAGCCGCCGAGGTAGGAGTCCACGTCCTCGCGGCCGAACTCGAAGCGCAGGGAGGCCGGGCGCAGGAAGCCCCCGGCCGGCACCACGAGGACCGAACGGCCGCGCAGGCGAAGGGCGTCGGCGAGCTCCCCGGCCAGCACGCCGGTACCAGCGGCGGGGGCGCCGTCGATGCCGACCCGCTGCCAGGCCGGCTGTCCGGCCTCCTGTCCTGCCTCCGGTCCTGCCTGCTGTCCGGTCTGCTGTCCGGCCTGTTGTCCGGCCTGTTGTCCGGGAGCGGCGCCGCGCTCGTCGAGGTGACCGGCGAGCCGCTCGGCCATCCGCTGCCATGTGATCGCTTCCAGCTGCACGAGCCCATTGTCAGTGGTGGCCCTTAGCGTTTTTCACGAGGGATCAGCGGCGCACAGGGGCCGGTGGCCCGGCCTTTGGGGAGGGGTCTGTCATGGCTCGGGAGACGACGTATCTGGAGCTGTCGCAGGACGACGGCGGCGCCCACAAGTTCTATGAGGTGACCGTGGACGGCACGGCCGTCTCGGTGCGGTACGGGCGCATCGGCGCGGACGGCCAGTTGCAGAACTCCTCCTTCCCGACCGCCGAGAAGGCCCGCGCGGCCGCCGCGAAGAAGATCGGGGAGAAGGTCCGCAAGGGGTACGCCCCGGCGGTGCGCGGTGTCCGCGCCGCCCGGTCGGTGACCCGGCGGCAGGTGACGTCGGCTCCGTCGACGGCGCGCGCGGTGGCCCCGGTGCTGTGGCGGTTCCGTACGGGTTCCTCGGCCTTCGGTATCCATGTGGACGAGGACCGCTGCTGGGTCGGCAACCAGGCGGGGGACGTCTACACGCTGAGCCACGGCGGTGAGGTGCTGGCCCGCTATTCGCTGCCGGACGGGGTGAAGTGCCTGGTGGCGGACGAGTTCTGGATATACGCGGGCTGTGACGACGGCACCGTCTACGACCTGTCGTCGAAGGTTCCGTTCGGGGCGTACGACATCGCGGCGGACGTGGACATCTTCTGGCTGGACATCCGCGAGGGCGTGCTGCACGTGTCGGACCGCGATGGCGGTCTGACGGTCATCGACCACGAGGACGAGTTCCAGTGGTCGCGGCGGTCGGCGGGCTCCAATGCCTGGATGGTGCGTGCGGACGGGGACGCCGTCTACCACGGGCACAGCCAGGGGGTCACGGCGTACGCCTCCGACGGCGGGCGGCAGTTGTGGCACACGGCGACCGCCGGATCGGTGCTGTTCGGCTGGCAGGAGGACCGCGCGGTCTATGCCGGAACGGGGCGCAACACCGTGCAGCGGCTGTCGAAGGCCACGGGTGCGGTGGAAGCGACGTACCGGTGCGATGCGGCGGTGTACTCGTGCGCGACCTCGCCGGACGGCCGGCACGTCTTCGCGGGCGACCTCGCCTCGTCGGTGTACTGCTTCGACGCGGACGGGCGCCGGCTGTGGAAGCTGGGCACGGGCAGTGGAGCCGCACTGTCCATGCAGTATTTGGACGAGCGGCTGTACCTGGTGACCACCGACGGCTCTCTGGTCTGCGTGGACGCGAGCGAGGCGGCGATCGCCGCGGCCCGGCAGGGCTCGGTGCCGACGGCGGTGGACGTGAAGTCCGCCGCGGCCCTGCCGGTGTTCACCCCGGCGGCGTCGGCGGCCGCCGTGGCGACGGTCTCGGTGGCCGCGGCGCCCGCGGACGGCGTGGTGGTGGAGTGCGTGCAGCAGGGCGGGCGGATGCGCGTGCAGGTGGTGTCGGGCGGCTACGAGCCGTCGTGGAACGTGCAGTTCCCCCGGGGTATCCGGGCGGCCGGCGCGCGGTACGTGGTCGACGGACTACACGCGTCCTCAGGCGGCTTCTACCGCGTCCGCGGAGAGATACGCCGCCTCGTGTGAGCCCGGCCGGGGAGTCGGCCTCCGCGCCGCGGGCCGGTTCACCGAGGACTCCCCGAGCACGCGCACGGCGTGGCCGCGGGCGGGGCCTCGGCGGGTACGGCGAAGGGGGCGTCCTCGGCCAGCGCGCAGGTCACGTAGAGCACGACCGGTTCGGTGCCGAGGTTGCGTCCGAGGTGGACGTGGCGCCGGCCCGCGGGCTCGACGAAGCTGGCGCCGGTGCGGTGCACCTCGACCGTGTTGTCGTGCAGGATCCGGGTCAGCGTCCCGGACTTGACGACGGCTATCAGGGGGACCCGGTGGTAGTGCCACCCGGTGCACCCGCCGGGCTCTATGACGACCTCCCGGCCCATGAGGTCTCCGGTGGCCGCTGCCCTGATGGCCGCCGCCTTGGCCGCCGCCCCTCTCTTCGGCCGCCGCGCCGTCGCCTGTCGTCCCGCCATGTGTTCCTCCTCCATGGGCCCGCCGGGCCCACTCGCTTCACGGTATGAGGACATCACCAGGTAGGGGAAGAGTCGGTGAAAGCGCAACTACCCAGTTCTACAAGGTGATATATGGCCCGGACGGCGGTATCACCTCGACATGAGCCTGGTGGTCTTCGAGTCACTGAAGCAGATCCACTGCGCGCAATGCCGGCAGGGCCCGCTCCGGCGCCTCGTCCGCGAGGCCGGCGTGCCCCGCTGCCTGGAATGCGCCGATCTCGGGCACCTCGTCTACCTCCCGCGCGGCGACGCCGCCCTCACCCGCCGGGCGCGCGAGGCCAGTTCACTCTGCGCCGTCGTCGTTCGCTTCCACAAGCGCCGGCGCCGCTACGAGCGCCTGGGACTCCTCGTCGAGGACGCCGCCCTCGCCCACGCCGAACGCGCCTGCCTCGCGGACGCCGAGGCCCGGGCCCGCCGCCGGGAGCGCGACCGGCTGCGCCGGGCGGCCGAGGACACCCGGTTCACCGCGGCCTTCACCGCCGAGATCCTGCGGCTGTTCCCCGGCTGCCCGGTCGACCGGGCGGCGTCGATCGCCGCCCACGCCTCGCTGCGCGGCAGCGGCCGGGTGGGCCGCACCGCCGCGGGCCGGGCCCTCGACGAGCCGGCCGTCTCGGTGGCGGTACGGGCAGCCGTGCGGCACACCGACACCGAGTACGACGCGCTGCTGATGGCGGGGGTCCCGCGCTTCGCGGCCCGGGCCCGGCTGGCGGCGCAGATCGACGCGATCCTGGACGGCTGGCGGACGGCGACCCCGAGCGAGGCGGTCTAGTGCAGTGGCTCGGTCACAGCCCTAGTTGAGGCGGAAGCGGCGGTAGAGCAGCACTCCGCCGAGGAGCAGCGCACCGCCGCCGGGCAGCAGGTAGCCGACGCCGTCGGCCCCGGTGTGGGCGAGCGCCCCGGGGGCCTGCGGCGGGGCCGGCGGGGTGACGGGCCGCACGACGGCCGGCGGCTGGGCGGGCTTGCCGCCGGTGGGGGTCTCGCCGTTGACGGAGGTGTTGCCGCTGGAGGAGTTGCCGAGCCCGACGACGCTCACCGCGTTGCCACTGATGTTCAGCGGTACGTCGACGGGGAGTTGGAGCCCGTTGCCGGACAGCAGCCCCGGAGAATCCTTTCCGCGCGCCTCGGCCACCGCTCCCCCGCGGTTCCCGGCACCCCTGCCGGAGCCCGGTTTCGAGTCGTGCGCGGGCCCGGACGACGGATGCGAGGGCCGCGGCTCCGGATGTCCGCCGCCCTTGCCCGGCCCCTGATGGGCGCACTGGTTCCCGGCGGCCGAGTTCAGCAGGCCGACCACGCTCACGGTGTTCCCGCACACGTTCACCGGGGTGTGCACCGGCAACTGCACGAGGTTCCCCGAGAGCAGCCCCGGTGAGCGCTCGGCCCGGCCGCCCGCCCCCGCGTCGGCGTGGGCGAAGGCGCCCACCCCCGCGACCGCCAGTCCACCTCCCGCAACCACCGCCGCGATCAAGCCATTCCGACGACTGTGACGCATCAGCTTTCCTGCCTTCCGGAGGATTCAGCGGGCGTTGCACCCGCACCGGAAACAACGCCCTAAACCCATATGGGTTATAGAGCCGGTACGCATTTCACTCCATCGTGTACTGGGTACTCCGTACTTCATGACTGATCGCCCCCTGCTGCTCCTCGACGTGGACGGCCCCCTGAACCCCTTCCGGTCCCACCTCGCGGGCCTGCGCGGGTACACGAGCCACCGGATGCGCCCGGAGGTCTGGCTGGCCCGGCGCGCTCCCGATTCCCGCAGCGCCCGCCGCGGACTGAGGGTGCGCCTGCACCCCTCCCACGGAGCCCGGCTGCTGGCCCTGCCCTACGAACTCGCCTGGGCCACCACCTGGATGCACCAGGCCAACACGATGATCGCCCCGCACATCGGACTTCCCGCTGATCTTCCTGTCATCGAATGGCCGGAACTCTTCGCCCGCGACCCTGATGGCCTCTCCTGGAAGACCCGGCCCCTCCTCGACTGGGCGGCCGGCCGCCCCTTCGCATGGGTGGACGACATGATCAACCCGCGCGACCGCGCCTGGATCGCCGCCCGCCACCCCGCCCCGGCCCTCCTCCTGCGCATCCGCCCCCGCCACGGCCTGCGCGACCGCGACTTCACGACCTTGACCCGCTGGGCGGCCGGGGTCAGCGGAGCAGGGCGGTGACCGGGTCCGGGGAGGGGCGGCCGGTGGGCCACCAGTCCTCGTCGTCCGGGCGGGACTCGTAGGCGTACCAGAGGGCGTCGCGGCCCAGTCGGAGTTGGCGGGTGCGGGCCGTCAGGCGGTTGCGGTCGGGCCGGAAGGAGCCCTGCGAGGCGGCGAGGAGCACCGGACGGGCCCGGTCGAAGGGACCGGCCGGCGGATCCCAGGGCTCTTCCAGCGCGGCCAGGGCGCGCAGGCCGCCCTGCCGCCAGGCCGCGGCGCCCCGGGCGAGGTCGGTGGTGCTGCGCCCCGTCGCGCGGGCCAGATCCCGGTAGAGGCCGCGGGCCGCGCCGGTGAGCCCGGCCGTGGGGTGCGCGGAGGCCAGCCGGACGGCGTCCTGCCACAGGGTGAGTCCGCCGATGGGGTCCTCGGCGGTGGTGAGGAGGGCCAGGGCCCGGGCGGCCGCGTCGGTGGCGAGCTGGTCCAGGGCGAGCGGATCCGGGGCCGCGGGGTCGGCCGGGTACGCCGGCGGAAGTCCGACGGAGGCCGGGGCGCTCAGGGGGGCCGGCAGCAGCGGCAGGCCGGTGCGGGCCAGCGCCGTACGGGCCGCCACCCCGGGGAAGTCCGGTGCCGCGTCGGGCTGTTCCCGTGCGGCGTGCGCGGCGCTGCGCCGGGCCAGCTCGTCCAGCAGCTCCCGCTCGCCCCGGCCGCGCAGGAGCAGCAGGACGAACGGGTCGCCGTCGAGCAGCCGGGCGGCCCGGTAGCAGAGCGCGGCGGCGTGCTTGCACGGCGGGCGCGCGATGTCCGGGCAGGAGCAGCGCGGGACCAGCTCGCCCGCGCCGGGCAGGATCGTCTCCGCGAGCGACTGCGGAACCTCCCGCTCCAGCAGCGCCGCCAGCGCCGTCGGGTCGGCCGCCACCTCCTCCAGCAGGTCCCGCCACTCGGCGTCCGCGAAGGCGGGCAGGGACAGTTCGGTGCGGTACGGGCGGGGCCGGCTGCCCCGGACGTACGCCACGATCCGGCCGGGGGTGATCGTGACGGAGTCGACATGGCCTTCGGCGGCGTACGTGCGGCCCCGGTCCAGTCGGGCCGGATCCCGGGACACCGCTTCGAGGGCGGACACCCAGGCCCGGCCCCACCAGCTGACGGCCTCCACCCCGGCGGGCACGGTCTCGAAGGTGCGGCGGCGGTCGTCCCGCGCGGTGATCATGCGGGCCTCCGCAGGGACACGAGGTCCGCCAGCTCGCGGTCGGTCAGCTCGGTCAGCGCCGACTCTCCGGAGCCGAGCACCGCGTCGGCCAGGGCCCGCTTGGCCTCCAGCATCTCGGCGATGCGGTCCTCGACGGTGCCCTCGGCGATGATGCGGTGGACCTGTACGGGCTGGGTCTGGCCGATGCGGTAGGCGCGGTCGGTGGCCTGTTCCTCGACGGCGGGGTTCCACCAGCGGTCGTAGTGGACGACGTGTCCGGCGCGGGTGAGGTTGAGGCCGGTGCCTGCGGCTTTGAGGGAGAGCAGGAAGACCGGGACCTCGCCGGCCTGGAAGCGGTCGACGAGCTCCTCGCGGCGGGGCACCGGGGTGCCGCCGTGCAGGAGTTGGGAGGCGATCCCGCGCGCGGTGAGGTGTTTCTCCAGGATCCGGGCCATCGTCACGTACTGCGTGAAGACCAGCACCGAACCGCCCTCGGCCAGGATCGTGTCGAGCAGCTCGTCGAGCAGCGCGAGCTTGCCCGAACGGTGCGCGATCCGGGACGGTCCCTCCTGCACGTCCTCCTTCAAATACTGCGCGGGGTGGTTGCAGATCTGCTTGAGCGAGGCCAGCAACTTCATGATCATGCCGCGCCGCTCGATGCCCTCGCTCGCCTCGATCACGGCCATCGCCTCCTCCACCGCGGCCTGGTAGAGCGAGGTCTGCTCCCGGGTGAGGGAGACGGGGTGGTCGGTCTCGGTCTTCGGCGGCAGCTCGGGGGCGATCCCCGGATCGGACTTCTTGCGCCGCAGCAGGAACGGCCGTACGAGCGCGGCCAGTCGGGCGACGGCCGCCTCATTGCCCCCGTCCTCCTCCTGCTGGTGCTCCACCGGGCGGGCGTGGCGGGCCCGGAACGCGGTGAGCGGGCCGAGCAGCCCCGGCGTGGTCCAGTCCAGGAGCGCCCACAGCTCGGAGAGGTTGTTCTCCACCGGGGTACCGGTCAGCGCCACCCTGGCCGGCGCCGGGATGGTGCGCAGCGCCTTGGCGGTCGCCGAGTACGGGTTCTTCACGTGCTGGGCCTCGTCCGCGACGACCATGCCCCAGCTCTGCTCCGCCAGCCGGGCGGCCGCCGCCCGCATGGTCCCGTACGTGGTGAGGACGAAGCCCCCGGCCAGGCCCTCCAGGCTGCGGCCCGCACCGTGGAAACGGCGCACGGGCGTGCCGGGCGCGAACCTCTCGATCTCCCGCTGCCAGTTGCCCAGGAGGGACGCCGGGCAGACGACGAGGGTCGGCTCGGGGCGGTCCCGGTGCAGGTGGAGCGCGATCAGCGTGACGGTCTTGCCCAGGCCCATGTCGTCGGCGAGGCAGCCGCCGAGGCCGAGCGAGGTCATCAGGTCCAGCCAGGCCAGGCCGCGCGCCTGGTAGTCGCGCAGGGTGGCCTTCAGCCCGGCCGGCTGCGGCAGCGGGGCCAACTCCGCCGTCAGGCGCTCGCGCAGGGCCGCCAGCGCTCCCACCGGAACCGCTGCCACGGGCTCCCCGTCGACCTCGGCCGTCCCGGTCAGTACGGTGGCCAGCGCGTCCACCGGGTCCAGCAGGCCGAGCTCCCGCTTGCGCGCCTTGCGCACCAGCTCCGGATCGACCCGCACCCACTGGTCGCGCAGCCGCACCACCGGGCGGTGGGCCTGCGCGAGCGCGTCCATCTCCCCCGGGGTGAGCCGGTCGCCGCCCAGCGCCAGCTCCCAGGAGAAGGCGAAGAGGTGGTCGGCGTCGAAGAAGGCGGTGCCGTCGGTGGCGGAACCGGGCGCGGTGGACCGTACGACGGCGGTCGCGGACAGCGTACGAGCCAGATCGCGCGGCCAGTGGACCAGCACCCCGGCCGCGGCCAGCCGGGGCACGACCGCGCCCAGCAGGTCCTCCAGCTCCGGGTCCGACAGGGCCAGCACATCGGGGACCGGCTGGTCCAGCAGGCGCAGCAGGGGCGGCCAGACGCGGGCGGCACGGCGCAGCGCGAGCACGGCGTCGATCCGGGCGCGCGGACCGAACCCGGCGGCGGCCGCCCCCGCCCACAGCAGCCCGGCATCCGTGACCAGGGTCGGGTCGGCGAGGCTGTGCACCTGGACCACGGCCGCACCGGCGCGGCGGGCGTCGTCCTCTTCCGCCTCGTCGAAGAGGCGGAAGGAGGACAGGTCGAGCCGCAGCGAGATCCCGACCCCGGTGTCGGCTCCGGCGGCCACCTGCGCGGCCCAGTCCTGTATCCCGGGAACGCGCTGCGGCTCCTGCGCGGCGAAGGGCAACCCGGCCGCGAAGGGCGCGGCCGGAGTGCGGGGCAGGCTGTCGGCGACGGCGTCGAGGAACGCCCGGACCAGCGCCTCCGGTTCGGGCAGTTGGAGCGGGCGGCGGCCGGCCAGCGGGGTGGCGTACGCCTCGTGCGGGAGAGCGGCGGCGACCGCGCGGAGGTGGCCTACGTCCTCGGCGTCGAGCGGCCCGGCCCGCCACGCGTCGACGCCGTCGGGGGTGAGCCCGGGCAGCAGGCGGCCGCGAGCGACGAGTGTCAGCGCCTGGGTGGCGGCGGTGCCCCAGGCCCGGGTGGCGGGGTGCGCGGCGGCGCTGCGCGGCGCCCGGGCGAGCAGCGGCAGGGCGGTGGTCACGGACAGGGTGACGGCGGGGACGGTCCGGCTGCGGACGCCGCCGCCGTCACCGTGCGGGCGTACGACGGTCAGCGGCGACCGGGTCCCCACGTCGGGCAGCGGATCGCCGTCGGGTGCCCAGAAGGCGACGCGCCCCTCCCGGGGCACGGAGGCGGGGAGGAACACGGCGGCGTACCGCAGCAACGCGTGCGCGGACGACTGCGCGAACGGCGGCGTGGACGGCTGCGCGAAGGCTCGCGGCTCGGCTGTCATGGCGTCTTCCCCCTCCCCGGTAGATACGGCTCTCCTGCGCCACCGAGTTTAGGCGCGTCCACTGACAATGCCGCCGACCTGCGAAAACCGCCGCGCTCGTGCGCAGCGGTCGGCCTCCGTCGTCGATGCGGAGGGTCCCGGACCCGGACGGTCCGCTCCAGCGCAGGCCGAGGGACCAACCGCAGTCGCAGCCCGCCGGGACGCGGCCGCCGCCACGCCGGAGCGCAAGGTCGCCCACGGCCGGCGCGGGCACCGCCCCCGGTCCCTGCTCCGAGAGGTAGACGTGGACGCAGCCCCGGCCCCCGCACGGGCACTGCCGAGGCCGCAGCCGCCACGCCGGAGCGCAAGGTCGCCCACGGCCGGGCACGGGCTCAACCCGTAAAGCCGCCGCGGTGGGACCATGGACATGAGTCAGGCAAGCCGAGGTGAACCGAGGCGATGTCCATGCGTTCGGGAAACGAGCCGGTGACCGCCCGCAGTCCCCTGCGGCTGCGGTTCTGGCTGAGCCTGTGGGGTCTGATCTGGGCTGCCGGCGGGGCGGCCGTGTTCTCGCTGGCCGGCCGCCCCGGCTGGGCTGCCGCCTGCGGGGCGCTCGCACTGCTGGCGACCGCGGACCTGATCGTCGTACGCCACCACATCCACCAGGGCGCGCACTACCAGCCGGGCCCCGACATCCCCCCGTACGAGCCTCCGCGCCGCGGCTGAGAGATCACCGCGGCCGAGAGGCCTCGGCGGCCGGGGACTCAGTCCTCGAAGCGGGCCGCTTCCAGGTACTCCGGCTGGGGGTCCAGGGCGGCCGCCAGGCGGAAGTGCCTGCGCGCCTGCGCGGGCCGGCCTGAGCGCTCGTGGGTGCGGGCCAACGCGAAGTGGGCGAAGGCGTTGTCCGGCTCGCGCTCCAGCACGAGCTCGAACTCCAGTGCCGCCGGGCGTAGTTGGGCTGCGGCGAAGAAGGCCCGGGCGCGCAGCAGCCGGGCCGCCGTGTTCTCGGGGTGGGCGGCTATGACCGAGTCGAGCAGTTTCACCGCACCGCGCGGGTCGCGGGCGGCGAGCAAGTGCTCGGCGGCGCGGTAGTCGATGACGTGCGTCTCCGGGCTCGCGGAGCCGGACGACTGAGCCGGGGGCGGGGGCGGGGGCGTGGTGTCGGACACGGTCTGTTCCTTCCCTCTACAGCCGCGTTCAACGCCCCTCACCGGGCCCGCTATTCCATGTGCACGTCAGGCCCCGTGGTCCCGGCGGCCCCTTGGGCGCGCGCACGTTCCGTGAGCTCCGCCCACACCTTGCGCACCTGCGGTTCCAGCTCCTCCAGCGGCCCGTCGTTGTCGATCACGAGCGTGGCCACGGCCAGCCGCTGCTCCCGCGTGGCTTGCGCGGCCATCCGGGCCCGCGCCTCGTCCTCGGCCATCCCGCGCAGCGCCGTCAGCCGTGCCAGCTGGGTCTCGGGGGCCGCGTCCACCACGACCACCAGGTCGTACAGCGGCGCCAGCCCGTTCTCCGCGAGCAGCGGTACGTCGTGCACCACGATCGCCCCGGCCCCGGCGGCGGCCTCCAGCTCGGCGGACCGGGCCCCGACCAGGGGGTGCACGATCGCGTTGAGGGTCTGCAGCTTCGCCGGGTCGGCGAAGACCACGGACCCCAGCTTCGGCCGGTTCAGCGCGCCCTCGGGGGTAAGTACGGACTCCCCGAAGGCCTCCACGACCGCCGCGAGCCCGGGGGTGCCGGGCTCGACGACCTCCCGCGCGATGCGGTCGGCGTCCACGACCACCGCTCCGTACCCGGCCAGCAGCCGCGAGACCTCGCTCTTACCGGCACCGATTCCGCCTGTCAGGCCAACCTTCAGCATGACGGGCAGCCTAGACGAGGCACCCCGGCCGCCGTACAGCCCCCTGACCGTGCCGGAGTCAGCCCTCGCCCTCGCGCTCCGCCAGGAACCGCTCGAACTCGCGGCCGATCTCGTCCGCCGACGGGATCTCCGCGGGCTCCGCGATCATGTTGCCCCGGGTCTCGGCGCCCGCCGCGGCGTCGTACTGGTGCTCCAGACCCTGGACCAGGGTGACCAACTCCTCGTCACCCTCGCGGATCTGACGGTCGATCTCCGTCTGCGTCCGGTGGGCCTCGGTCCGCAGCGCGTGCGCCACGGCCGGCAGGACCAGCCCGGTCGCGGCCGTGATCGCCTCCAGCACGGTCAGCGCCGCGTCCGGGTACGGCGAGCGGGCCACGTAATGCGGGACGTGGGCGGCGACGCCCAGCACGTCGTGTCCGGCCTGTCCGAGGCGGAACTCGACCAGCGACTCGGCGCTGCCCGGGACCTGTGCCTCGTCGAAGGGGCTGCGGTGCCCGGGCATGAGGTCGGTGCGGTTGCCGTGCGGGGTGATCCCGACGGGCCGCGTGTGCGGGACGCCCATCGGGATCCCGTGGAAGTTGACCGAGAGCCGGACGCCGAGGCGCTCGACGATCTGCCGGACGGCGACGGCGAAGCGCTCCCACTCCACATCCGGTTCGGGCCCGGACAGCAGCAGGAACGGCGCACCGGTGGCGTCCTGGACGAGGCGCACCTCCAGGAGGGGCTCCTCGAACTCGGTCCAATGGTCGCGCTGGAAGGTCAGCAGGGGGCGCCGGGCCCGGTAGTCCACGAGCCGGTCCGCATCGAAGCGGGCGACGACCTGGTGGGGCAGCGTGTCGAGCAGCCGCTCGACGATCTGCTCCCCGGCCTCACCTGCGTCTATGTACCCCTCGAAGTGGTAGAGCATGACCAGCCCGGCCGAGTCCTGGGCAAGCGCCAGGTCGGCCACCGCCAGGCCCTTGGCGTCCCATTCGTACAAACCCTGTGGATCAAGCACCGTCACCACTCCTCCTCGCCGCGTTCTCAGGCAAGAACGTCCAAGGCGGCGCCACCATTCCCCAGTTGGCCGCTTTCACAGGAACGCAATGAGCCGGACGACGGGGCGGAGGACGGCGCGGCCTACGCCGCCGGGAACGCGGTAAGGCCCGCCCCCCAAAGGGGACGGGCCTTACCGTTCAGCTCTGCTCACACCGGAGTGTGATGCGCGCTGCGATCAGCTCTGGCCGCCGGCCAGCTTCTCGCGGAGCGCGGCCAGGGCCTCGTCCGACGCCAGGGCGCCGGAGGTCTCGTCCGACTCCGAGGAGTACGAACCACCCGAGATGCCCGCACCGGCGCTGCTGCCGGTGGCGGCCGGAGCGGCAGCACCCTCGGCGGCAGCGGCCTCGTCGGCCTCGCGGCTCTTGATGACCTGAGCCTGGTGCTGCTCGAAGCGCTGCTGCGCCTCGGCGTACTGGGTCTCCCAGGCCTCGCGCTGCTTGTCGAAGCCCTCGAGCCAGTCGTTGGTCTCGGGGTCGAAGCCCTCGGGGTAGATGTAGTTGCCCTGGTCGTCGTAAGACGCGGCCATGCCGTACAGGGTCGGGTCGAACTCGACCGACGCCGGGTCGGCACCGAAGGACTCGTTGGCCTGCTTCAGCGACAGCGAGATCCGGCGACGCTCAAGGTCGATGTCGATGACCTTGACGAAGATCTCGTCGTTGACCTGGACGACCTGCTCCGGGATCTCCACGTGGCGCTCGGCCAGCTCGGAGATGTGGACCAGACCCTCGATGCCCTCGTCCACGCGGACGAACGCACCGAACGGAACCAGCTTGGTGACCTTACCCGGGACGACCTGACCGATCTGGTGGGTCCGGGCGAACTGCTGCCACGGGTCCTCCTGCGTCGCCTTCAGCGACAGGGAGACGCGCTCGCGGTCCATGTCAACGTCGAGAACCTCGACGGTGACCTCCTGGCCGACCTCGACAACCTCGGACGGGTGGTCGATGTGCTTCCAGGACAGCTCGGAGACGTGAACGAGACCGTCGACGCCACCCAGGTCCACGAAGGCACCGAAGTTGACGATCGAGGAAACGACGCCGGAGCGGACCTGACCCTTCTGCAGGGTGGTGAGGAACGTCTGGCGAACCTCGGACTGGGTCTGCTCGAGCCAGGCGCGGCGGGACAGGACCACGTTGTTGCGGTTCTTGTCCAGCTCGATGATCTTCGCCTCGAGCTCCTTGCCCACGTAGGGCTGGAGGTCGCGGACGCGACGCATCTCGACGAGGGAGGCCGGCAGGAAGCCGCGGAGGCCGATGTCGAGGATGAGACCACCCTTGACGACCTCGATGACGGTACCGGTGACGATGCCGTCTTCTTCCTTGATCTTCTCGATCGTGCCCCAGGCGCGCTCGTACTGTGCGCGCTTCTTGGACAGGATCAGGCGGCCTTCCTTGTCCTCCTTCTGGAGAACCAGGGCCTCGATCTCGTCGCCAACCTTGACGACCTCGTTCGGGTCGACGTCGTGCTTGATCGAGAGCTCGCGGCTCGGGATCACGCCTTCCGTCTTGTAACCGATGTCGAGGAGAACCTCGTCCCGGTCCACCTTGACGATGACGCCGTCGACGATGTCGCCGTCGTTGAAGTACTTGATCGTCTCGTCGATCGCCGCGAGGAACGCTTCCGCGTCGCCGATGTCGTTGACCGCTACCTGCGGAGGGGTGGTGGCGGTGGTCTCGGTGCTGCTCGTCATGTGGGAAAGGGCTCCGGTTACGGACAGAAAGTCGTAGGTACTGCTACGCCGGGAGCCCTTATCGGCATCTGCCGAAGCCGGACAGCCAAGGAAGCCCCGAATCCGCAGAAGCGGTAGGGCCTCGAAAACCGAGGGGACATCAACAGAAGCAAGCGCAGCCTGCTAGGTCTGAGGAGCACAGGCTCGCAGCGCAACTTGTAGCATACGGGGGCAGCCCAGCAGGGTCAATGCGCGAAGGCGCACACCCCGGGCGGATCGCCGCATAACCGGCACAATTCGTGTGTGGGCTGGCCCTGATGGCGTTTCCCGACGAATGTGCGGACCTCCGCGGAGGTGCGCGGGTGTCGGCTGACGCCCCCGCGGCGACCACGGCAGTCACCCAGACATTCGCAGACTACGACGACGGGCCCCATGAACCAAGAGGACAACGCCCCCCAAGAAGCGTACGGAGCCGGCTCCGCCGCCGAGGACGACGCCGAGGCCACGCGCCGTGACGCGGGGGAAGCGGAGAGCAGCCGCGCCAGCCGCAGCTGGTGGGACCGCAACGCCGACGAGTACCAGAGCGAGCACGGCGCCTTCCTGGGCGACGACCGCTTCGTATGGGGACCGGAGGGTTTGGACGAGGCGGACGCCGCCCTCCTCGGCCCCGCCGGCTCCCTCAAGGGCAAGTACGTCCTGGAGATCGGCGCCGGCGCCGCCCAGTGCTCGCGCTGGCTGGCCGCCCAGGGCGCCCGCCCGGTGGCCCTCGACCTCTCCCACCGCCAGCTCCAGCACGCCCTGCGCATCGGCGATGACGTCCCGCTGGTGGAGGCCGACGCCGGACGGCTGCCCTTCCGCGACGGCTCCTTCGACCTCGCCTGCTCCGCGTACGGCGCCGTCCCCTTCGTCGCCGACCCCGTCAACGTCATGCGCGAGGTGCGCCGCGTCCTGCGCCCCGGCGGCCGCTGGGTCTTCTCCGTCACCCACCCCCTGCGCTGGGCCTTTCCCGACGAGCCCGGTCCCGAGGGGCTGTCCGTCTCCGCCTCCTACTTCGACCGCACCCCGTACGTGGAGCAGGACGAGCAGGGCCGCGCGGTGTACGTCGAGCACCACCGCACGATCGGCGACCGGGTCCGGGACGTGGTCGCGGGCGGGTTCCGGCTGCTGGACCTGGTCGAGCCCGAGTGGCCGGAGTGGAACAGCCAGGAATGGGGCGGCTGGTCCCCGCTGCGCGGGAACCTGATCCCGGGCACCGCGATCTTCGTGTGCGAGAGGGACTGACCCCCGGTGACCCACGCGACCCGCGCGTCCTCGGCCGTCCGCAGTGCCGACCTCGACTCCCTTCCCGTACGGGAGGCCGTGCCCGCACTCGTGTCCGCGTTGGACGGCCACGGCGCCGCGGTGCTCTGCGCGCCGCCCGGCACCGGCAAGACCACGCTGGTGCCGCTGGTGCTGGCGGGACTGGTGGGCGGCGGGCCGCGCCGCCGGGTCGTGGTCGCCGAGCCCCGGCGGATCGCCGCCCGGGCCGCGGCGCGGCGGATGGCCTGGCTGCTGGGCGAGCAGGTCGGCGGCTCGGTGGGCTTCACCGTGCGCGGGGAGCGGGTGGCGGGCCCCGGCACCGTCGTGGAGGTGGTCACCACCGGCGTCCTGCTCCAGCGGCTCCAGCGCGACCAGGAGCTCGCGGGCGTGGACGTGGTGGTCCTGGACGAGTGCCACGAGCGGCACCTCGACGCCGACACGGTCGCCGCCTTCCTCCTGGACGTACGGGAAACCCTGCGGCCCGAGCTGCGCCTCGTGGCGGCTTCGGCGACGACCGACGCGGCGGGCTGGGCCCGGGTCCTTGGCGGCGCGCCGGTGGTGGAGGCCGCGGGGATCTCGTACCCGGTGGAGACGGTCTGGGCCCCGCCGCCCCGGCCGGTGCGGCCCCCGCACGGCATGCGGGTGGATCCGGCGCAGCTGACACACGTGGCCTCGGTGGTGCGGCGGGCGCTGGCGGAACGTTCCGGCGACGTCCTGTGCTTCCTGCCCGGCGTCGGCGAGATCGCCCGCGTCGCCGGGCAGCTGACCGGGGTGGACGCGGAGGTGCTCCACGTGCACGGCCGCGCCCCGGCGGCGGTGCAGGACGCGGCGCTGTCGGCCGCCGCGCACCGCCGGGTGATCCTGGCGACGGCGGTCGCGGAGTCGAGCCTGACCGTGCCGGGCGTACGGGTCGTCGTGGACTCGGGGCTGGCGCGCGAACCCCGCGTCGACCATGCCCGGGGGCTCGGCGCGCTGGCCACGGTACGGGCGTCCCGCGCGGCCGGGCGCCAGCGGGCGGGCCGCGCCGGGCGCGAGGCGCCGGGCGCGGTGTACCGCTGCTGGAGCGAGGCCGAGGACCTGCGGCTCCCGT
The DNA here is from genome assembly GCF_042736725.1 of Streptomyces sp. NPDC060028. Classification (NCBI taxonomy): domain Bacteria; kingdom Bacillati; phylum Actinomycetota; class Actinomycetes; order Kitasatosporales; family Streptomycetaceae; genus Streptomyces; species Streptomyces sp. NPDC060028. The sequence continues at coordinate 55,284 of NZ_JBHWVJ010000043.1, forward strand.
CATACCCCTCCCCCGAGATCCGCATCGCCGACCTGGCGCAGTTCGCCCTGCAGGCCGCCTGCTGGGGCGACCCGGACGCGGCCGGGCTGGCGCTGCTGGACCCGCCGCCGGTCGGGGCGATGGCCGCCGCGCGGGAGGTGCTGGTGGCCGTCGGCGCGGTGGAGCCGAACGGGCGGCCCACGCCGCGCGGCCTGCGGATGGCCCGGCTCGGGCTGCACCCGCGGCTGGCGCGGGCGCTGCTCGACGGAGCGTCGGCCCTCGGGGCGCGGCGTGCGGCCGAGGTGGTGGCGCTGTTGAGCGAGGAGCCGCCGCGGGAGTACGGGGACGACCTGGCCGCGGCGTGGCGCCGGGCCCGCCAGGGCGGCGACGCCTACGCGGGCCGCTGGCGCACGGAAACCCGCCGGCTGGAGCGCGCGGCGCAGGACCCTGCGGGGGCTCCGCGAACGGGCGGCACCAGCCGAAATCCAGCCCCTGGGGGTCCCCCCGGACGGAGTCCGGGGGAGTTTGAGGCGCGGGGTCCGGGGCGGAGCCCCGGGTCGGGCACCGTCCCGGATGACACCGCCGCCGGGCTCGTCGCGGCCCTCGCGTTCCCCGAGCGCGTCGCCAAGGCCAAGGGCGAGGGGACGTTTCTCATGGCCTCCGGCACCGCCGCCGAACTCGGCGACGGATCACCGCTGCGCCGAGCCCCCTGGCTGGCGGTCGCCGTCGCCGACAGGCCCCCGCACTCCGCCTCCGCACGGATCCGGCTGGCCGCGGCCGTCGACGAGGACACCGCCCGGGCCGCCGCCGCCCACCTGCGCACCGACACCGACGAGGTGCACTGGGAGAACGGCGATCTCGTCGCCCGGGCAGCCCAGCGCCTCGGGGCCATCGAGCTCGCCGCCCGGCCGCTGCGCAAGCCCGACCCGGCGCTCGTGCGGGCCGCCCTCCTGGAGGGGCTGCGCGCCGAAGGGCTCGGGCTGCTGCGCTGGTCCCCCGACGCGGAAGGGCTCCGGGCCCGGCTCGGCTTCCTGCACCGCACGCTCGGCGGCGCGTGGCCCGACGTACAGGACGACCAGACGCTGCTGGACCGCGCGGACGACTGGCTGGAACCCGAGCTCTCGCGGGCCCGCCGCCGCGCCGACCTCGGGCGGATCGACGCCGGGCAGGCGCTGAACCGGCTGCTGCCCTGGGCCACCGGCGAGGCGGCCCGCCTGGAGGAGCTGGCTCCGCAGCGGCTGGAGGTGCCCAGCGGCTCCCGGATCCGGGTGGACTACACCGCCGGGCAGCCGGTGCTCGCGGTGAAGCTCCAGGAGCTGTTCGGGCTGGCCGAGACCCCGCGGGTGGCGGGGGTGCCCGTACTCGTGCACCTGCTGTCGCCCGCCGGGCGGCCCGCGGCGGTCACCGCGGACCTCGCCTCGTTCTGGCAGGGCGGGTACCGGGCGGTGCGGGCCGAGCTGCGCGGCCGCTACCCCAAGCACCCGTGGCCGGAGGACCCGGCGACGGCCGAGCCCACCCGGTACACCAACGCCCGGCTCAAGCGCTGAACGCCTCCCCGCCCTCGCCGCCCTCGGCCGTCTGCGTCTCGGGCCGCCGGCCGCGCGCCTCCAGCCACAGCGCGATCCCGAAGAGCACGAGCCCGGCGGCCCCGAGGCCGATCGGCGCGTAGGTGTGCAGCGCGAGGACCTTCAGACGGTTCGCCTTGACCAGGTCGAGCGTGTATTTGGCGTAGTCCTCGCGCATCTTCACGTGCCCGGCGAAGACGGTGAGCTTGCCGTCGGGGCCGCCGGACGCGATGCCGCCGCGCATCTCCTGCTGGATGATCTGCTCGGCGTTCACGGGCGCGCCGGTGACCGGGTCGACCCAGAACATCGCCTTGACCGTGTACCAGAGGGTGGTTCCGGTCGTCTGCTCGAAGGTCTTCGCGTCGATGCCCTCGATCGGCATCTTCTTGGGCAGGGAGACCTTCGTCCAGGGGACGGTCTGCTCGAAGTAGTAGACCTCCATGCCCTTGAACCGGCGCGGCCCCACGTAGTGGATGGGCGAGGAGGTACGGGTCTGCGCGTCGAAGTAGAGGTAGTCGCGCGGTTCGGTGAAGAACGGCCACTTGAACTCGATGCCCTCGCGCTTGACCGGGTCCCCGTCCACCATCTCACCGGTGGCGTGCACCGGGTCCTGGGTGTGGGCGTCGAAGATGTAGCGCTCGGGTATCTGGGAGACCATCTTCCCGTCCGGCCCCATGATGTGGGACAGCGTGTCCCAGACGACGACGTCCTTGCCTGCGCTGGCCTCGATCTCCTTCGACGCCTCGACGTTTCCCTTGAGGGTCTGGACGATCGTGACCTTGTCGACCTTCTTCGGCTCCATGCCGGCGGTGTAGTCGAGGAGGGTCGCGTCCTTGGCCTCCAGGACCATCTCCTGGTACTGGCTCGGCGGGATCTTCGCCAGCCGGGGGTACGCGTACCAGCGCAGCAGCGGTGCGAGGGCTGCGCAGAACACGGCTGCGGCAAGCAGGACGAGGCTCGCTCTGCGTCGCATGGCCGGGCCTCCTCTACTTTCCGGGCGCGGCGGGCGCGGTGGTGAGCAGCGGCTTGGGCGAGGTCTTGCCTTCCGGCACCCCGACCGCCGTGACGGCGAAGACGAGGGCCAGCGCGGCGGCCAGCCCGATGGCGGCGGCGACGAGTGCGCGCATGCCGGGCCTCCGAGATCTGATGGGGTGTCAGGGAGGAGGCACCGTAGCAATGCGCGAGTGAGATGAGAACCGTTTGAGCGGTGGATCGCGGGGAACGGCCCCGACCTGCGATCGGGCCCCGGGTTGGGGCCGTCTGCCTACTGCTGGTCCGCCTGTGGGCCGTCATCCGTCACGTCGGGCCCCTCAAGGCCCCATCGACCGCCTTCCGCGTCCGCCCTTCGCTGCTCGGCATGAGGTGGCTGTAGACCCTGAGCGTGAACCCCGGGTTGCTGTGCCCCAGGTGGGTGCTGAGTGCCTTGACGCTCTCTCCTGCGTCGAGAGAACCGAAGCGTAGAAGTGCCTCAGGGCATGCATTCGGTGCTCACATGCCGACTCATGCCGCTCCCCCTTCTTCGGCGCAAGGATCACCTTGGCGGACACGAGCGCGGGCTTCCACGTCCGCTCGTTGAACCCGGCGCGCCATACCGCATGGTCTGCGCTGCTGGTGAAGTCGACCTCGTCAACGGGGAGTCCGGAGATCTCCCCCTACCGCACCCCGCACCCCGCACCCCGCACCCCGCACCGCAGTCGGCCATGGCGCGGTACTGCGCCGGCATACCCGCCCCCACGGCGCGAACCTGCTCGGCCGTCCAAGGCTTGCCCCGTGAAACGACCGCCTGCGGGACCTTCACGGACGTGGCCCGGCACGGATTCACGCGGAGGATGCCGTCGTCGACAGCGGCATCCAGTTCGGGAAGGCGATCCCGCAGCTCGCGAGGAGCGAGCGCCTGACTGGCGGAACATCGCTACAACTCATCGCTCAGATCACCGGCAAGCCGATTACCCATCGCATCGACACTGTGGCGGCGCGGCTGCTGACGCCGGAGGACGCGGAACTCTTGGAGCTAGACACCGCCAAGCCCCCACGTGAGCCGGTAATCGTGACGATGGCGAAGTTCGTCAACAGCGCGGGCGACCTGGTCGAGTACGGCGCCACGGAAGCCCGGGTCTGACGTGGCAGACGGAATCGGAAGTCACCCAGTGAAGGCCGCCGGCGGCCCTGTCCGGCCGTTCTGCGTGCTGATGGCCGGACTGCCCGGTTCGGGCAAGACGACGTTGTCTCGCACGCTCACGGACCGCGGCTTCGTCAGACTGTGCCCAGATGAAGAGATGTTCCGTCGCCATGGCGTGTACGGAGTCGACTTCCCCCGAGGCACGTTCCCGGCCCTTGAGCGCCCGATTTTCGAAGAGATCTCCCTGGACCTCCAAGAGCAACTCCGCGCTGGGAACAACGTGGTGGTCGACCACGGGTTCTGGACGCCGGACGACCGTGCTCGGTGGCACATGGCCGCAACGGACGCCGGCGCGACTTCGGTGCCGGTCTACCTGGAGGCAAGCCATGAGGAGCTTTGGGAACGCGTGAGCAAGCGGAACGCACAGCACGAAGCGATCCGAACTCGATCTACTTCTCTGAGAGCGACCTGACCCGCTACAGGGCGCGATTCGTACCGCCCCAGCCAGACGAGCCCCACCTTGTCTACCGTGGCGACCCGGCCCCCTTGTTGAAGGCGCTGGAAGAAGCTGCTCGGAGCGACCTCGTCAGCCTCTGGGCCCTAGCGCCGGAGAGACTCGGTTTCCTGCCCGGATAGCGTGCGGCGGTGAGCCCCGAAGTCCCAGATGCCGGGGTCTCGCGCATCCCTTGCTAGTCGCTAATTCCCAGGTCAGCGGCCCTTGAAGTTGCTAGGACTGGTGCTAGACCTAGCGACCCCTGTTGCTAGACCTAGGGCCTGTGTGATGTCGTGATCAGTCGGCGGCTTTCAGGAGGTCGTCGATCCAGATCATTGCGGCGCGGAGGTGGAGGCCGGCGAGGTAGCTCTCGGGTGCCTTGTCGTAGCGGGTGGCGATCCCTCGCCAGGCTTTCAGCTTGTTGATCAGGCGTTCGACGGTGTTCCGTTCTTTGTAGAGGTCGGCGTCGTGGCTGATGGGCCGGCCGCCTCTTGCGCCCTTCTTCTTCCGGTTGGCGGCCTGGTCCTTCTTCTCCGGGATGACTGCCTTGATTCCGCGTTTTCGCAGGTAGGAGCGGTTGCCGCGGGATGAGTAGGCCTTGTCCGCGGCGATCGCGCCGGGCGTCGTGCGGGGACGGCCTGCAGGCAGGCGGATTCTCACCCTCGCGAGCACGGGGATGAACTGCGGGCTGTCCCCGGCCTGCCCGGCGGTCAGGACCAGCGCGAGCGGATGACACCTGCGGTCCGCGGCGAGATGAATCTTGCTGGTGAGTCCGCCCCGGGACCTGCCGAGCAGGGCTTCCTGGAGGCGGATCTTGTGTCTGCGTCGTATGCGCCGGCGCTCGGCCTGTCCGTTCTGTTCCTCCGGTCCGCCCCTTTTTGGCGGGCCGCTTCCTGCTCCTGCGCGGCTTCTTCCAGGGCCTTCATAAGGTGCTTGCTGACACGCATCCCTGCGGAGTCGTGGTGGGCGCGGACCGTTGTGGAGTCCACGCTGACCAGCGACAAGTCTGTTCTTCCCACGCGGGCCGCCTCGGCGATAAGGCCTTCCAGCAGGGCGGCGAAGACACCGGCATCCCGCCAGACGCGGAAGCGTCCGTAGACGGTGGCCCATGGACCGAACTCGGCAGGCATCTCCCGCCACTGGGCACTGGACCTAAACCGCCAGATCACACCCTCGAACTGCTCTCTCAACCGCTCCGGATACGGTCCGTACCTACCGATCGGCAGGTACGGCTCGATGAACTTCCACTGGGCATTGGTGAGTTGCCTGCGTGTCACGGTCACAGTCCTACCGGGTTCCGCCCCGCGAAGAGGGCAGAACCCAGGAACTGATCACGACATCACACAGTCCCTAGCACCAGTCTTCAGGCCTTCCAGTGGCATCGAGCGCACGTCCGACGAAACCACGGCAGTCCAGGGGCTCACGCCCGCAGAGGTGTCCGAGCGGATGCCCCATGTCTACGGGATCCGACTGCTGGACGCCCTGGACGCCGACGGGCCTCGCGTGCGGAGCCATGACGGGCGCCAGCCGCTCACGGTGCGGTGAGAGTCTCCCTACTTCATCGAGACGCTGTACGTCCTGCACACAGGGCGGTGGAAAGCTCCAGCTCCAAATACTCGACAGGTCGAGATTCAGCCAGCATGCGACTGAAATTAACTCCCTGAGAAATTCGGCCAACCTGCCGGAATTAACCTTTTCGGTTATTCCGATGATAGATGGCTGCGCCACACTTTGCCCGCTTATCTCACTTTCAGGGGGCGCGATGCTCAAGTGAACCTCAAAAGAAAGCCATGCCGCTTGCTCAACACTTTTAGATATGGAACCGTCACATCTGTACGGAGGGCGGAAACACACTCCGCGCACAAGATAGGGAGCGTGGCGTTGAAGCTAATGCCACACCCGCCATTAGCAGTAAACACCTAAGGTGTTTAGTAAGCGAGAGCAGGTGATTGAAGTTGCTGAAGAGCAATATCATTCGGCGGGCCGCTGTCACTCCGGCACTTGGAGTGCTACTGGGCGGTTTTATTTCGCTCGGTGTTGGGGCTAGCGCATCGGCTTCCGAAGCCGGCGCAACGGGGAGGCCCGGCGGCTGCAGCTACGCGGTTTCTAACACCTGGGGAACGGAAGCCACCTGCAGCAGCCACAACGGCGGCTCCTACCGAGCCGTCGCCGTATGTACGGAAGCTGAGTCCGGGAAAGTTCAGCACTTCTTCGGCAACTGGAAGCAGCGGGGACCGTCCTTCGCGTACTGCAACGGAGCCTACCGAGCCACTTCCGCAGGCATCGAGACGTCCGTCACCAACCACGCCCCCTGAGAACGACCAGAATCCACTTAGGAAGGACAGCGGAAATGAAGAGGCTGTACACCACACTGCTCGCTGGAACGGCGATGGCATTTATCGGGCTCCAGGGCGTGGCCACTGCGGCCCCCACGGGATGGCCGGACGGGTGCACCAACTTCAGGTCTCCCCTCGGCGGCGGCTGGGTGGCCCAATGCAGTAACAGCAACGGCGGGCATTACAAGGCGACCGTTATCTGCCAGGCTTGGGACGGCGGCGGTCTCATCAATGTTGATGCGGTGGCCTGGAACAACAGCAATCCCTCCTTCGTATCCTGCCCGCCGCACACTTCCGTCAAGAGCGGCGGCATCCTCACACGGTCCTATTAGCAGCCCGCACCGCGGTCTCCCGGGTACAGAACCAGCGGCGACCGTCGGTTAGGTAAGCCAGCGCGTGAGGCGTCCCATCGGGTTTCTCGGATGGGGCGCCACATGCGTTCCACTGCGGCGGATATCGCGGTCCGCGACCCGGCTCCAGCCGTCGCGGATCTGCTTGAAGTCGGCGGTGGCACTCTCCAGGTCCCGGGGTGGCGCCGGACGGCGTCCGCGAAGAAGGCGCGATGCATGAAAAACGACCTCTAAGAGCTCGTAACAGGATCTTACTGAGATGCCCTGGTCGGGCGTAACCGGTGTGACG
>NZ_JBHWVJ010000044.1:0-17217 GCF_042736725.1 Streptomyces sp. NPDC060028
CGATGCACCGCACCGGACACCGCGCCCCGGCAAACCTTCCCGGCCACAGCACTAGACTCCCTCGCATGCTGCGTGTACTGGCCGTCGACGACGAAAAGCCGCTCCTGGAGGAGCTCCTCTACCTGCTGCGTTCCGACCCCCGGGTGCTCAGCGCCGAGGGTGCCTCGGATGCCACCGAGGCGCTGCGCCGGATCACCCGGGCGCTGGAGACCGGCCCGGACGGGGCCGACGGCATCGACGTGGTCTTCCTCGACATCCACATGGCCGGGCTGACCGGCCTGGACATCGCCCGGCTGCTGGCCGGCTTCGCGCGGCCGCCGCTCATCGTGTTCGTCACCGCCCACGAGGGGTTCGCGGTGCAGGCCTTCGACCTCAAGGCCATGGACTACGTGCTCAAGCCCGTCCGGCCGGAGCGGCTGGCCGAGGCCGTCCGGCGGGTCTGCGCGCAGCTCGGCCGGGCCGCCGGGGATCCGCCGGCGGCGGCCCCGGCCCCGGCGCTCACGGTCCCCGCTCAGCCGGCCGCCGAGGTCCCGGAGCAGATCGCCGTCGAACTGGGCGGGGTCACCCGCTTCGTGCCCATCGCGGACATCGCGTACGTCGAGGCCCAGGGCGACTACGCCCGGCTGCACACCGGCGAGGGCAGCCACCTGGTCCGCATCCCCCTGTCCACGCTCGAAGAGCGCTGGGCGGCGCGCGGATTCGTCCGCATCCACCGCCGCCACCTGGTCGCCCTCGGCCGGATCGACGAGCTGCGCCTCGACGCGGGCACCACCACCGTGCGAGTCGGCTCGGCTGAACTCCAGGTGAGCCGCAGGCACGCACGGGAACTGCGGGACCTGTTGATGCGCCAGGCGATGGGCTAGCGCGCAGCCGCCGGGGCGGCGCTTCGACCGTCCGGCGAACCGGTGAGCCGTTCGTCGCACCGGGAGGGGCGTACGGCGACCCGCCGGGGCCGTCGGCCGCAGCGTTGGCGCAGCGGTCCGCCGCCGCGGGTGCCCCTGCGTATCGTGGATCTTCCGGCGCGGGAGGAGGCACTGCCTAGATGTCCGAGATCCAGGCGCTGCTCGACGCCCTGACCGGACTGCCCCGCACCCGGCCCGCCGGGCCCGCCGAGGCCGAGGCGCTGCTGGCCCGGCTGCGCAGCGCGGCCGCGCGCTGGGCCGACGTACTGGGCGAGGCCAACGACGGGGTCACGCAGCAGCTGCCGCCCCGGGCGCAGGCGGCGCTGACGCTGGCCTTCCGGCGCGCGGAGCAGTCGTACGTGGAGCTGGAGATCGCCCTGCGCGACTGCGAGGAGCACCGGGACCCGGCGCACTGACTCCCGCGTGAGGATGCGGGGATGGCGCCGGATCGCGCCTGTTGCCCGGTCAGGGGCCGTGCGTAGACTCCGGTCACCCCCGCCCCCAGCCGAAGGACCCGACCGGTGAACCAGACGTACGCGCTGACCGCGGTCACCGTGGTCGTGCTGGTCACGGTGCTGGTCGGCGCGCTGGGGCTGCGGATATCCCGGACCACCTCCGACTTCTACGTCGCCTCGCGGACGGTCGGCCCCCGGCTCAACGCGGCGGCCATCAGCGGGGAGTACCTGTCCGCCGCCTCCTTCCTGGGGGTTGCGGGCCTGGTGCTGCTCCAGGGGCCCGAGATGCTCTGGTACCCGGTCGGCTACACGGCGGGGTACCTGGTGCTGCTGGTGCTGGTGGCGGCCCCCCTGCGCCGCTCGGGGGCGTACACGCTGCCCGATTTCGCCGAGGCTCGGCTGGAGTCGCAGGCGGTGCGGCGCATCGCGGTGCTGTTCGTGCTCGGGGTCGGCTGGCTCTACCTGCTGCCGCAGTTGCAGGGTGCGGGGCTGACCCTGGAGATCCTGACGGGGGCTCCGCACTGGGTGGGCGGGGTGGTCGTCGCGTTCGTGGTGACGGCGGCGGTCGCGTCGGGCGGGATGCGGAGCGTGACCTTCGTGCAGGCCTTCCAGTACTGGCTCAAGCTCACCGCCCTGCTGGTCCCGGCCTTCTTCCTGCTGGCGGCCTGGGCCGGGGACGGGGCGCCGCGGGTCTCCTTCGACGCCCCGGCGGTCTTTCGCGAGCACACCGCGGTCACGCTCGCGGAGGACGTACGGATCTCCCTGGACGCGCCGCTGACGGTGACGGTGACCGGCCGGGTGGACGGGCGGACGTACGAGGCCGCGCCGCTGACGCTCGGCGCCGGGCAGCATTCCGTACGGGCGCACGCGCGGCTGGAGTTCGCCCCGGACACCCCCGTACCGGGCACCCGGGCGCAGGGTGCGCCGGGCGGTCCCAGCTGGTCGGGGTCGCTGTCCGGGGACCGGCCGGAGCTGCGGCTGTACGCGACGTACGGGCTGATCCTGGCCACCTTCCTCGGCACCATGGGGCTGCCGCACGTGGCCGTGCGCTTCTACACCAGCCCCAACGGGCGGGCCGCGCGGCGCACCACGCTGGTGGTCCTCGGGCTGGTCGGCGTCTTCTACCTGTTGCCGCCGGTGTACGGGGCGCTCGGGCGGATCTACGCCCCCGAGCTGGCCCTGACCGGGGACGCGGACGCTGCCGTGCTGGTGCTGCCGGAGCGGCTGGTGGGCGGGGTGCCCGGGGAGCTGCTGGGGGCGCTGCTGGCCGGGGGCGCGTTCGCGGCCTTCCTGTCGACGGCCTCGGGGCTGACCATGGCGGTGGCCGGGGTGCTCCACCAGGACGTGCTGCGGGCGCGCGGGGTGCGCAGTTTCCGGGTCGCGGTGCTGGTGGCGATCCTGGTGCCGCTGGGAGGCAGTGTCGCGGCGACGGATGTGCCGGTGGCGGATGCGGTGGGGCTGGCCTTCGCGGTGTCGGCGTCCTCGTTCTGCCCGCTGCTGGTGCTGGGGATCTGGTGGCGCGGGCTGACCCCGCCCGGGGCGGTGGCCGGGCTGGTGACGGGTGGCGGGGCGGCGCTGAGTGCGGTGCTGGTGACGCGGGCCGGGCTGGCGCCGGCGGGGTGGGTCAACACGCTTCTGGCGTGGCCCGCGGTGTGGTCGGTGCCGCTGGGCTTCTCGACGATGGTGCTGGTGTCGCTGGCCACCCGGGCCCGGATCCCGGCCGGGACGGCGGCGACCCTGGCCCGGCTGCACCTTCCGGAGGACGTGACGGCGGGGGCCGGTTCCGGCGTCGCGGGCACGGGCGCGGGCGGTGCTCCGTGACCGGAGCGGTGCTCTCGCTGCTGGCGCCGGCGGGCGCCGCCCTGCTGCTGGGCCTCGGCTGGGCGGGCGGCCGGTGGCACGCCCGCCGCGGCGAACGCGCCGTCGGCCTCGATCTCGGCACCCCGGTGGAACGGGCCACCTTCCACACCCTGCACACCGCGTCCCTCGCCGCGCCCCCGCTGCGCGCCGGCCTGACCGAGGACGCCGCCCGCAAGGCCGCCAAACGGCTGCGCTCGCTGCTCGGCACCGAGGCACTGTGCCTCACCGACCGCGAGTCGGTGCTGGCCTGGGACGGGCCGGGCGCCGACCACCACCAGCGGCGGGCCATGGCCCGGGTGGCGGTGGTGCTGGAGTCGGGCCGCAGCCAGAGCCTGCGGACCGAGTGCGAGCGGCCCCACTGCCCGCTGAAGTGGGCGGTGGTGGCCCCGCTGACCGGCGAGGACGGAGTGCTGGGCGCTCTGGTGGCCTACGGCTCCCGGGAGTCGGCGGTGCTGGCGCGGGCCGCCACCGAGCTCGCCCGCTGGGTCTCCGTCCAGCTGGAGCTCTCCGAGCTGGACCGCTCCCGGACCCGGCTGATGGAGGCGGAGATCAAGGCGCTGCGGGCGCAGATCTCCCCGCACTTCATCTTCAACTCCCTCGCGGCCATCGCCTCGTTCGTGCGCACCGACCCGGAGCGGGCGCGGGATCTGCTGCTGGAGTTCGCGGACTTCACCCGCTACTCCTTCCGGCGCCACGGTGACTTCACCACGCTTGCCGAGGAGTTGCGCTCCATCGAGCAGTACCTGGCGCTGGCCGGAGCCCGGTTCGGCGACCGGCTGAAGGTGACCCTCCAAGTGGCTCCGGAGGTGCTGCCGGTGGCCCTGCCGTTCCTGTGCCTCCAGCCCCTGGTGGAGAACGCGGTCAAGCACGGGCTGGAGGACTCCACCGAGGAGTGCCGCATCACGATCGCCGCCCGGGACGCGGGCGCGGAGGCGCTGATCACCATCGAGGACAACGGCGTCGGGATGGACCCGGCCCTGCTGCGCCGGATCCTGGCCGGGGAGCGGGCGGGCTCCTCGTCCGGCGTCGGCCTGCCCAACGTGGACGAGCGGCTGCGCCAGGTGTACGGGGACGACTCCGGGCTCGTCATCGAAACGGGTGTCGGCGCCGGCATGAAGATCACGGTCCGGATTCCCAAATACCGTGCGGGAGTGCACAGTTCCGCCCCCGAAGGACGACTCCCCCGGCACTGACGCGGACGCCCTGCCCCGGGGCTCCGCCCCGTACCCAGCGCCTCAAACGCCGGCGGGGCTGGATCGTGGCTGATGCCGCCCGGCAAAGATCAGCCGCGCCGGCGTTTGAGGCGCGGGGCACGGCGCGGCACCAGGCAGACGGCATCAGCCATGTCCAGTCGCCGCCGCCCGCGAAACGCACGTGGCCCCCGGCCGCCCGCCAGGGACGGCCGGGGGCCACGGGGAGAGCGACTAGTGCTGTGGCCGGGAAGGTTTGCCCGTACTGGACGTACTTGCGCGGTCCGACAACGCGGCGAGGTGCCGTGCCGGGCGCCGCGACGCGGTGAACCCTTCCGGACACAGCACTAGCTCCAGCTGGCGTGCAGCGGCTTGCCCTCGGCGTAACCGGCGGCGGACTGGATGCCGACGACCGACTTCTCCTCGAACTCCGCGAGCGAGCCCGCGCCCGCGTAGGTGCACGAGGACCGGACGCCCGCGATGATCGAGTCGATCAGGTCCTCGACGCCCGGACGGGCCGGGTCGAGGAACATCCGCGAGGTGGAGATGCCCTCCTCGAACAGCGCCTTGCGGGCGCGGTCGTAGGCCGACTCCTCCGAGGTGCGGTTGCGCACGGCGCGCGCCGAGGCCATGCCGAAGGACTCCTTGTACAGGCGCCCGTCGGCGGACTGCTGCAGGTCGCCCGGGGACTCGTACGTACCGGCGAACCAGGAGCCGATCATGACGTTCGACGCACCGGCGGCCAGCGCCATCGCCACGTCGCGCGGGTGGCGGACGCCGCCGTCGGCCCACACGTGCTTGCCGTGCTTCTTCGCCTCCGCCGCGCACTCCAGCACCGCGGAGAACTGCGGGCGGCCCACGCCGGTCATCATGCGGGTGGTGCACATGGCGCCGGGGCCCACACCGACCTTGATGATGTCGGCGCCGGCGTCGATGAGGTCCTTGACGCCCTCGGCGGCGACGATGTTGCCGGCCACGATCGGGACCTGCGGGTCGAGCGCGCGGACGGCCTTGATCGCGTTGATCATCGATTCCTGGTGGCCGTGCGCGGTGTCGATGACGAGCGTGTCCACGCCCGCGTCGAGCAGCTGCTTGGCCTTGGCCACGAAGTCGCCGTTGATGCCGACGGCCGCCGCGATGCGCAGCTTGCCGTTGGCGTCGGTGGCCGGGGTGTACAGGGTCGCGCGCAGCGCACCCTTGCGGGTGAGGATGCCGACGAGCCTGCCGTCCTTGTCGACGGCCGGGGCCAGCTTGCGGTGGCCGGCGTCGAGCTTGTTGAAGGCCTCGCGGGGGTCGATGTCGGCGTCGATGAGCAGCAGCTCCTTCGACATGACCTCGGAGAGCTGGGTGAAGCGGTCCACACCGGTCAGGTCGTGGTCGGTGACGACGCCGACCGGGCGGCCCTCGTCGTCGACGACGATGCCGGCGCCGTGGGCGCGCTTGGGCAGCAGGGACAGCGCGTCGGCGACCGTCTGGGTGGGCGCCAGCGTGATCGGGGTGTCGAGCACGTGGTGGCGGGTCTTCACCCAGGAGATGACGTCGGTGACGATCTCGATCGGGATGTCCTGCGGGATGACGACGATGCCGCCGCGGCGGGCGACCGTCTCGGCCATCCGGCGGCCGGCGATGGCGGTCATGTTGGCCACGACCAGCGGAATGGTGGTGCCGGTGCCGTCGGGCGAGCAGAGGTCGACGCCCTGGCGGGAACCGACCGCGGAGCGGCTCGGCACCATGAACACATCGTCGTACGTCAGGTCGTACGGCGGCTTCAGGTCATTGAGGAAACGCACGTGCTGAACATCCCAGTCGATCGAAGGATCCTGTTAGTGGCTGACAGGGCAGCCGAGGAAACGCACGTACTTCATTCTCCCATGTCCCGGGGTTTACGCCGCCCGGGCCGATCGTCCAGGACATACCGGGCCGGGTGGTTCTTTCCTACGGGACCTTGGTCCTTCCCGGGGCCCTTTCCGGGGGTCCTTTCCGGGTTTCTTTCCGGGTTTCTTTCCGCACTTCGTTCCGGTGCCCGGCCCCCGCTCCGCCGGTGGACCGGGCCGGTGCGCTGCCCCAGCGGCAGGATCGTTCCGCCGTGCCGGACCGCCGTGAACTCGGCGGCGATGGCCAGGGCGGTCTCCTCGGGGGTCCCACCGCCGAGGTCCAGGCCGATCGGCGAGCGCAGCCGGGCCAGCGCGACCGGACCCACCCCTTGCGCGCGCAGCCGGGCCGTGCGATCGGCGTGCGTGCGCCGCGATCCCATGGCTCCGACGTATCCCACGGGCAGTCCCAGCGCGAGCGCGAGCAGCGGTACGTCGAACTTGGCGTCGTGGGTGAGGACGCACACCGCGGTACGGGCATCCAGGCGCCCTGCGGCAGATTCCGCGGCCAGGTGCCGGTGGGGCCAGTCCACGATCACCTCGTCGGCGCCGGGGAAGCGCGCCCGCGTGGCGAAGACGGCCCGCGCGTCGCAGACGGTGACCCGGTAGCCGAGGAAGGCCCCGATCCGTGCGAGGGCGGCCGCGAAGTCGATGGCTCCGTAGACGATCAGCCGGGGCCGCTCGGCGGCCGATTCGACCAGCAGGGTCAGCGGCTCCCCGCACAGCCCGCCCGCCGTGCCCAGTTCGACGGTGCCCGTGCGTCCGGCCAGCAGCAGCGCCCGCACCTGCCCGGCGGCGGCCCGGTCCAGTTCCGCGCCCCCGCCCAGGCAGCCCTCGTGGCCTCCGTCGGCGTGCACGGCCAGGGCCCGGCCCCGCTGCTGCGCCGGGCCGGACACCACCCGGGCCAGCGCGGCCCGCGCCCCGCCGCAGGCGGCGTCGAGCACCGAGCCGATGACGGGGCGTACCGGGTCGTGCCCGCGTACCGGGGTGATCAGGACGTCCAGGACTCCCCCGCAGGTCAGCCCGACGGCGAAGGCGTCGTCGTCGCTGTGGCCGAAGCGGTGCAGGCCGCCCTCGCCGGACCCGATGGCGTCGAGGCACAGCGCGTGCACGGCCGACTCCACGCAGCCCCCGGAGAGGGAGCCGAGCGCGGTGCCGTCGGCGTCCACGGCGAGCGAGGCCCCCGGTCCGCGCGGCGCGCTGCCGCTGACGGCCACGACCGTGGCCAGCGCGAAGTCCCGCCCGGCGGCGCACCACGCGCGTAGTTCCGCGGCGATGTCGAGCATCAGCGGATGTACTCGCGGCGCGTGGTCTGCCCGGGTATGAGCGGACGTGGCGGCAGCACCGGCGGTGTGGCGGCGCGGGCGGCCGGGCGGGTGGCCGCGGGCAGCGCCGGGCCGGCGTAGGCCTCGGGGAATCGGCCGCGGGCGCCCAGCAGGGTCGCGGCGTGGGCGACGCTGGCGAGGGTGGCGTGGTGGTGCCAGCCCCGGAAGGAGCGGCCCTCGAAGTCCCGGATGCCGACGGGTTCGCAGACGTCGGTGAAGTCGAGGGAGACCCGGTCGGTGAGCTTGGCCAGCAGGAAGAGCTGCGCCAGCGGCCGGTCCCCGATGTTGGTGATCCAGAACTCGGAGGGCAGCAGGGCCGCTTCGGTCCACGCGCCCACGAGCAGCAGTGGGGTGGGGGGCGCGGGCGCGAACCGGTCCTCGCCGGGGGCGGTGAAGATCGAGGCCGAGGTCAGCAGGGTCACGGCTCCCTCGGTGCGGCCGTGCCGAGTCCATTCGACGACGCGCCGCTGGGAGCGCAGCGAGTCGATGAGCTCACGGGCCGGCGCGGTGTACGGCCCGGGTTTGTGACGGCCGGCGCCGCCGAAGGAGACGGACAGCGAGCCGTCCACCTTGAAGACGAAGGGGATGTCCTGGAGGGCGAAGGACTCGGCACACTGCGGGAGTTCGCTGTTGGAGACCTCCATCACCACGGGCCGGCGCTGGAGTTGCCAGGTCGCGGCCATCCGCTGAACGGCGTGTACGGCGTCCTGGGCGGGAGTGAGGGAGCGGGCGGTGTCCGGTATGCCGGCCCGTCGGCGGCGCAGGAGTTCGCTGGTCCACGGTCCGGGGAGGGTCAGGGTCCATTCGACGGGGAAGGCGGCTTCGCTGGACGCGAGCCAGATCCCGCCGGCCTGCTGGCAGTTGGCGGTGCGGCCGAGCTGGGGGACGAACTGCCGCCCGACGCCGACCGAGCGGTCACCGGCCTTCTCGATGACCATGGGCTGGACGACCCAGGCCAGCGGGCGCTGGGCGGTGCGTTCCAGGTGCTGGGCGAGGGAGCGGCGTACGGGGGTCCAGTCCCACGGGGATTTGCTGATGAACTGCTGGAGGCTCTGCTCGACGGAACTGGCCCCTGTTCCGGCGATGTTACGGATTGTTTTCTTCCCGGTGGTCCGCACGAGGCCGTTCAGATATACGCGGGCCCAGTTTCGCTGGTCCCGCCGGGGTAAGGACTCGAAGAGAAGTGAGATCAGTACGTCGATCAATTCGGAGATTTCCTTGGCGGATTCCTCCGGCAGAGCTACGCGAGCCATCTCGGCCTCCCCCGCGACCAGCTAGATCCATTACCCTACTTGACCGCGCAGAACGGCCGTAGGGCCGGGCGGCTACTTCCTGAGGTCGCTGGCAGTTTCGAGCCGCTCCTCATCTACCACGAGGGGGATGGGGATCTGGTTCGCCGCGTAGTAGAGGGCAATCAGGAAGTGTGCGACGAGAGTGAGCGGGGCGGAGAAGAAGGACAGGACGACGGTCAAGGGGTAGGCGATGGCGCCCAGGCCGAATCGCATCCGCGTCGCACGGGCCCCGTCCTTGTCCACGGTTTCGTGGAAAAGGTGGCCGACCTGGGTGACATACCACCAGAAGGCCAGGAATGCGAGGGCGTAGACGACGGTCCAGGCGCTGTAGAGGATGGCGGCCACGTTGGCCGAATCGTCGTTCACGAGGTGTTCGGCGAGCACATTGGTGGTGTACGGAATCACCGAAACCACCATCAGCACCAGGAGATTCAGGAACAACAACGGTCGGTCGACCCGCTTGAGGTGACTGAAGATCGTGTGGTGATTCACCCACATGACGCCGATGATCAGGAAACTCACGACGTATGCCGCGTAGTGCGGCCATTGTTCCCACAGTCCGTGCCAGAGCTCGTCGCCCTGACCTTCCGGAACCTTTAATTCCAGGACCAGGATCGTGATCACGATGGCGAATACGCCGTCGCTGAACGCCTCGACCCGGTTCGTTTCCTGCTCCACGGCCTCCCCTTCCCCCTGCGCTCGCGCCCTCGCGGGTGCCCGGGGAGGGCGCCACCCGGCCCTCCCCGCACACGCTACCCAGATATCGGGTCTCAGCCGCCGAAGCCGGCGGTCTGGCGCCAGATCCGGCCATCGCGGACGACGAGTGTCCCGAACGCGTGCTCCGGTTCGCCGTTCAGATTCATGATCGCCCGGTAGAAGATCGTGTCCTCGGTCTCGATGTACTCCTGGAGCTCCACCAGGGTGGGCTTCACGGTGAGGTAGCCCGTGAAGGTCTCGCGCACCGCCTCGATCCCCACCGAGGCGCCCTCGAAGCGCAACAGCACAGCGTCATCGGTGTAGTTCTTCATGACCGCCTCGATGTCCAGGGCGGCCAGCGCCTCCATCTGGCGGACGAACACCGGGTGCAGTGTGGCGATGTCGTACGTGGTCATGTCGACTCCGTTCTCTCAACTGGTGGATGTGGGGCCGTCCGCCGGCACGGCGCAGGAGGGATCGGTCCCCGACAGCGGCAGCCGGACGAGCATCCGGGTCTCCCCCGGACGCGACCGGGCCGTGATCGACCCGTGGTGGCGCTGGGTCACGATGCGGTAGCTGAGGTGCAGGCCGAGTCCCGTCCCCTTGCCCACGTCCTTGGTGGTGTAGAAGGGCTCGAAGATCCGCGGCAGGGACTCCTCGGGGATGCCCCGGCCGGTGTCGGCGATCTCCACGACCATGCAGACGCCCTCGGCCCGCACGCGCAGGGCGAGCGTGCCGGAACCCTCCATGGCCTCGGCCGAGTTGTCGACGAGGTTGGTCCACACCTGGTTCAGCTCACTGGGATGGCCCGTCAGTTCGGGCAGGTCGGGGTGGTACTCACGGACGATGCTGATGCCGGTGAGCTTGGAACGCAGCACGACCAGCGTGTTCTCCAGCCCTTCGGTCACCGAGAAGCGCTGCTCGGGCGCACGGTCGAGATTGGCGTAATCCCGGGTGGCGGACACCAGTTGGGAGATCCGGGGACCGGCCGCGCGCAGCTCGGCCGCCAGCGAACGGATCTCCAGGAGCGCCGCGAGGTGATCCAGGGCCGCGGGCAGGGCCGGCTCGCCGACGCCCTCCAGGCGCTCCAGCAGCCAGCCCAGCTGCAGCCCGAGGTCCGAGACGCCGGCGCCGAGCAGTCCGGGCCGCTCGGCGCCCGCCTCCTCGGCCCAGTCGGCGATCTCCTCCTCGGCGTCCGCCTGGGCGAGCGGATCGCTCACCACCGGCGGCGCCACCTTGTCGAGCTCGTCGGCCAGCCGGTCGAGTACGGCGCGCTCCGCGCCCGTCGCGGCCGCGCCCCAGGCCTGGGCGCTGCGGGTGAGCCCGTCCAGGGCGGGCACCAGCTCCTGGGCGGCGCGGGCCACGGCGGCCGCGGGGTTGTTCAGCTCGTGCGCGAGGCCCGCGGCGAGGGTGCCGAGAGCCTCGACGGTGGCCCGCTTGCGGGCCTGGACCTCGGAGGACTTGATCCGCCAGGCCAGCACGGGGATCAGTACCGCCGCCACCCCGTGGCAGCGGGTCAGCATCTCGAAGAACACCGGCTTGGCGTAGGCCACGACGGTGGTGGCCGGCCCGCTCGCGGCCGCGGTGGCCACGTACGCGCCGTCGGTCAGCAGCGGCAGCTCGCCGGTGAACCGGTGGGCCGCGGCGGGCTTCCCGTCGTGCTCCTCGGCCGCCGCGTACTCCTCCTCCGTGGAGTGCCGGGTGAGGACCTCCTCGCGGCCGTCGACGACCTTGGTCACCACCAGGCCTCCCGAGAGCAGGACGTGGAAGCCGGTGGCCTCCTCGCCGTCGCGGAAGAGGATCTCGCCGTCGGCGAGCACCCGGGGTTCGGAGACCGAGACCAGCCAGTCCAACTGCTCCTCGGTGAGCCCTTCGAAGATCTCCAGCCCGCGCAGGGCGGAGCGCAGCGCCTCGGCCTTCACGCCGGACCCCCTTCTGCCTTGGTACGGGCGGCCAGCCTCAGGGTGACCAGCAGAGCCAGCGCGCACACCGCGGCGACGGCGGTCATGAAGCCGACCGAGGTGCGCTGGAGGCCGTGGATGTTGGTGAGCATCCCGGCGAGCACCGCGGGCACGCTCATCGCCAGGTACGCGAAGACGTAGACGGCGGCGGTCAGTTCGCCGCGGCGAGCCGGGTCGGCCAGTGCGCTCAGGGCGCGGAATGAGCCGAGGAAGGCCGCGCCCCAGCCGCTGCCGAGCACGGCGGTGGCGACCAGGAACACGGCGGCCGAGCCGAGACCCAGAGCCAGCAGGACCAGGCCGAGCCCCGCGAGCAGCCCGCACAGCCCGAGCAGCGCCGTGCGCAGCGCCTCGGTGCGGCCCAGCAGCAGTTGGGAGGCGGTGGCGGCGCCCGCGAGGAGGGCGACGGTGGCGCCGCCGACGAGGTGGTTGGTGGACTGGAACAGCGAGAGGGCCAGGTGCGGGCCGAGCGAGAGGTAGAAGCCGCCGACCGACCAGACGGCGACGACGGTCAGGACGAGGACGGCGAAGCGGCCGCGGGCGGCGGCCGGGATCCGGATCCGGTGCGGGGCGATCCGCGGCCGGCCACCCGATCCGGGGGCGCTCTCCCCCATCCGCACCACGCCGACCAGCACGCCGGCGAAGGCGCCGATCAGCAGCAGGTAGGTCAGTACGGTCGGGGCGGGCGCGTACTGGACGAGCAGCCCGGCCCCGATGCCGCCGAGCCCGATGCCGACGGTCGGACCCGCGCTGTTGACCTGCGCGCCGAGCGCGGGCCGCGAGCGCGGGGTGAGTTCCAGCAGCGCGGCGCCCATCGCCCCGGTGGCCAGGCCCACGGCGAGCCCCTGCACGGCGCGGGCGGCGAGCAGCAGCCCGAGTCCCCGGGCCCCGGCGAACAGGCCCATGGAGACGATCGCGAGGACCAGTGCGGCGCCCAGGACGGGACGCCGGCCGAGGGTGTCCGACAGGGATCCGAACAGCAGCAGGCCGGCGAGCACGGTGACGGCGTACAGGGCGAAGACCACCGTGATGGTGCCGGAGGAGAGTCCCCACTTCTCCTGGTAGAGCACATAGAGGGCGGAGGGGACGGAGGAGGAGAGCATCAGCAGCACGAGGACCGCGCCCACCAGCCAGAATCCGGAGCCTCTGGCCCCGCCGGCCAGGTGGGTGGCGGGAGTCGCGGAAGTGGCGGGAGTGTCTGGGACGGGAGGGTGCAAGGTGACCCCTGTGGTCGACGGTGTCCTCATGGTCCTTGCGGTCCTGGTGGTCCTTGCGGTCCTGGTGGTCAGGGCGGTCCTGGTGGTCCTGGCGGTCGTCGTGGTCGTCTCGGACGGTTCCACTGCTCCACTCAACTCCCCGTGGTGTGCGGTCAGGCGCGGGACTGGTCCTGCGCCCTCGCCAGCGCGCGGGCGGTCAGCACCCCCGCGAGGTGGCCCAGGTACTCGGCCGAGGTGCCGCGGCCGGGGACGAAGAGTTCCCGGGGCTCGCCGCGGAAGGCCGCGAGCACGGTCCGGGTCGTGTACGGGCCCCCGCGCAGCCGTTCCTCGACCCCGCGCAGCCGCAGCGCCCGGACGGTGGCCCCGGTGACGGCGATGCGGGGCCCGTCGGGGGTGATCCGTACCGCGGTGGCGCACAGCGGGTAGCGGGTGGCCCGGTCGGCGGTCTTCTCGAAGGCCGCGCCCCGCCCGGCGCCCGGTACGAGCAGGGCGGTGACCACGGCTCCGGCGGGCGCGCCGGTGGCGGCGAACTCCTCGGCCCGCAGCGCCGAGCGGCCGCCGGGGCCGGCCAGTTCGACCAGCCCGTCGGCGACGATGGCCGCCACCGGCAGGTCGGTGGCCCTCCCGGTGGCGGCCAGGTTCCCGCCGACGGTGCCGAGGTTGCGCACCTGCGGGTCGCCGTTGGCGCGGGCCGCGGCGGCCAGCTCGGGGGCCTCGGCGAGCACCCGCGGGTGCGCGGCGAGTTCGGCGAGCGTGGTGAGGGCCCCGATGCGCAGTCCTTCGGCGGTGCGCTCGATGCCCCGCAGCTCCTCCAGGTGCCGTACGTCGACCAGCAGGCGGGCCCGGTCGGCCCCGGTGCGCAGGTCGGGCAGCAGGCTCTGGCCCCCGGCAAGCACCCGGGCGCCCGGGGCGGCGGACAGCAGGGCCAGCGCCTCGTCGAGGCCGGCGGGCCGGACGTAGTCGAACTCGGCGAGGATCACTGGGGCTCTCCCTGGAGGCGGCGCCAGACCTTCTCGGGGGTCAGGGGCATGTCGATGTGCCGCACGCCCAGGTCGCTCAGGGCGTCGACGACCGCGTTGACCACGGCCGCGGCGGGCGGCACGGTGGCGATCTCGCCCGCGCCCTTGGCCCCGAGCGGATTGTGCGGGGAGGGGGTGACCGTCTTGTCGAGGACGAAGAACGGCACGTCGGCCGCGCGCGGCAGGGCGTACTTGGTGAGGTCGGAGCTGACCAGCAGCCCGTTCTCGTCGTACTCCGCGGCCTCCATCAGCGCCTGGCCGAGGCCGTGCACGATGCTGCCCTCGATCTGGCCGAGGACCACCTTGGGGTTGCCGATGTTGCCGGCGTCGTCGACGGCGGTGTAGGCCACCACCTCGCTCTCGCCGGTCAGTTCGTCGACCTCGACGACCGCGACGTGGGTCCCGAAGGGGTAGTTGAAGTCCGGCGGGTCGAAGTGGGTGGTCTCGTCGAGGGCGGGTTCGATCTCCGGGGGCAGCCCCCAGCCGTACCACATGGCCATCGCCAGCTCGGCGAAGGTCTTGGCGTTCTCCTCGTTGCCCTCTTCGTGGACCTTGCCGCCCGCGTAGACCACCTTGTCCTCGGGGAGCCCGAGGAAGACGGCCCCGGCCCTGACCAGCTTGGCCTTGATCTTCCGGGCGGTGAGCGCGACGGCCGGCGCGGCCATGCTGTAGGAGCGCGAGCCGTAGGTGCCCTGCCCGTAGGGGGCCTTCTGCGTATCGCCCTCGTACACCTGGACCTGGGCCGGGTCGATGCCGAGCTCGTCGGCGGCGACCTGCGCGAAGACGGTGCCGTGGCTCTGGCCGGTGGAGGCGGAGCCGACGGTGACGGTGACCTCGCCGGTCGGGTGGACGCGGATGTTGGCGCTCTCCCAGGTGCCGCCGAGCATGCCCTCCTTGGCCATCCGGGTGGAGGGGCCGACCCCGCAGACGGCGACGTAGGTGGCGATGCCGACGCCGAGGCGCTTGCCGCGGGTGCGCGCCTCGGCCTTGCGGGCGGGCATGTCGGCGTAGCCGGACAGTTCGATCGCCCGGTCGAAGTTGAGCTGGTAGTTCCCGGAGTCGTAGGTCCAGCCGAGGCCGTTGTCGTACGGGAACTTCTCCTTCGGCACCAGGTTCCTGCGCCGTACCGCCGCCGGGTCCATGCCGATCTCGGTGGCGTACCGGTCGACCAGGCGCTCCATGAGGAAGGCCGCCTCGGCCCGTCCGCTGCCGCGCTGGGCGCCGAGCGAGACGGTGTTGGTGAAGGCGGCGTACACCTCGCAGAAGGCGGCGGGGATGTCGTACATCCCGCTGATGGAACGGCCCATCAGGGCGGTGGCGACACCCGGGCCGATGGTGGAGGGGTAGGCGCCGAGGTTGGCGTAGCTGGTGGCCCGGACGGCGGTGATGCGGCCGTCGCGGGTGCCGGCCAGGGTGACGTGCTGGCGGTGGTCGCGGCCCTGGACGGTGGAGTTCATCAGGCCGGTGCGGGTGTCGACCCATTTCACGGGGCGGCCGAGCGCCTTGGAGAGCAGCAGGACCAGCGCCATGTCGGGGTAGAGGTAGCCCTTGGTGCCGAAGCTGCCCCCGACGGTCGGGGCGATGACGCGCAGCTTGTTGAAGGGGATCCCGAGGACCAGGGCGGAGAGCAGGAAGCGGTGGTTGTGCGGGCCCTGGGTGGAGGCGTAGAGGGTGTACTCGCCGGTGGCGGCGTTGAAGTCGCCGACCGCGCCGCGGGGCTCGATGGGGCTGTTGACGGTGCGCTGGTTCACCAGGTCCAGCTCCACGGTGACCTCGGCCTCGGCGATGGCCGCGTCGGTGCGGTCCTTGTCGCCGCAGGTCCAGTACGCGTTCAGGTTGCCGGGGACGGTCTCGTGCAGCTGGGGCGCGCCCTCGGCGAGCGCCTCGTCGGCCCGGGTGACCACGGGCAGCGGCTCGTACTCGACGGCGATGGCGCTGAGCGCCGCGGCGGCCTGGCGCGGGGTCTCGGCGACGACCACGGCGATGGGGTCCCCGACGTGGCGGACGGCATCGCCGGTGAGGACCGGGCGGGCGCCGGGAAGTCCGTAGGGGTGGGGCGGGAAGTGGCTCTCGACCCCGCCGGGTATCCAGATGCAGGGCAGCGGCATGACCTCGGTGAAGTCGGCCGCGGTGGCCACCTTCAGGACGCCCGGCAGCTGCTCGGCGGCCTTGGTCTCGATGGAGAGGATCCTCGCGTGGGCCACCGGGCTGCCGAGGATGGCCATGTGCGCGGTGCCGGGCAGGTTGATGTCGGCCACGTACGTGGCCTCGCCGCGCAGCAGTTGCGGGTCCTCGCGGCTGTCCAGCGGCTGACCCAGCACGCCGCCTCCCGGGGCGGCGGCCTCCCCCGTCACTGTGGTCATCTCCCTCACGCCTCCTGTCCGGTGGCGGTCGCGGCGGCTGCGGCGGCCGGCACCTCGGCCCGGGCGGCGGCGCAGGCGCGCTGCACCCCGCGCACGACGCTGTGGTAGCCGGTGCAGCGGCACAGGTTGCCCGTGAGCCACTCGCGGATCTCGGGCTCGGTGGGGGCCTCGCGGTCGGCGGTGTTCCCGACGAGTTCGCCGAGGGCCATGACCATCCCGGGGGTGCAGAAGCCGCACTGGGTGCCGTGCTCCTGGCGCAGGGCCTCCTGGAGGCCGGTGAGTTCCCCGCCGGGGGTGGTGACTCCCTCGATGGTGGTCACCGCGGAGCCGGCGGCCGAGGCGGTGAGGACCAGGCAGCTCTTGACGGACCGGCCGTCGAGCCGGACGACGCAGGTGCCGCACTGGCCGGTGTCGCAGCCGACCTTGGTGCCGGTCAGTCCCAGGCCGTCGCGGAGCCGTTCCACGAGCAGTTCGTTCGGCTCGGCCGCGAACCGCTCGGGTCTTCCGTTCACGTTCAGTGAGAGATCCATGCCAGCGCCTGCGCTTCCGTGAGCGGCCGGTTGAAGAGGGGTCCGCCGGGTTGTTGGAGAATTCCTCCGGAGTGCAGCGGACCGGTGTCGACGGGGGCGAATCCCAGATCCGTGATGATTCCCGCGACGATTTCTTTCGCTTTCACGTCGTCGCCCGCCGTGAAATGGGCGAGGCGCTCTCCCCGTGCGGTTCCCGCGACGGCGAGGGTCTCGAAGTGCATGGTGTTCAGGGATTTCACCACCCGGGCGCCGGGATACCAATCGGCGACGAGTTCGCTGGATCCGCGGCCGCCCAGGTCCCGGGGTTTTCCGGCGCCGCTGAACGCATTCGTGGCGTCGACCAGCACGGTGTCCTGTACGGAGTCCTGCGGCAGCAGGCCCCGGACTCCGTCGAACGGCACCATCAGCACCAGCAGTTCGGCCCGGTCGGGGGGCGCGGCGGGGGGGGCCGCCGGGGGCGCGGGGCCGGGGTCGGCGGCCAGGGGCGCCCGGCGCGGCGGGGCGCGGGGGGTGGGGGGCGCCACCACGGGGGCCGCGGC
>NZ_JBHWVJ010000044.1:17227-61630 GCF_042736725.1 Streptomyces sp. NPDC060028
TTTTGTACCCGGTTTCGGCGGCCCGCCGCGATATCCGGGTTTTGCCCCTAGCCGGGGGGGCGCCCGGGGGGGGGGGCCCCGCGGGGCCCGCGGGCCCGAGTTCGTCGACCAGGGCCGCCAGGCTCTGCGGTCCGCGGGCGTTGGCGAGCTCCACCTCGTGGCCCGCGGCCACCAGGATCCGTGCGAGGGTCGAGCCGATCCGGCCTGTGCCGATGATGCCTGTCCGCATGGACGCTCCTTGTGGCCTGATCTGAACGGGCGGGTGTCAGTCCATGCCGATCCAGACCGACTTGGTCTGGGTGTAGCTCTCCAGCGACTCGGGTCCGCACTCGCGGCCGTAGCCGGAGGCCTTGTAGCCGCCGTAGGGCACGGAGGGGTCGTACTGGTTGTAGCAATTGACCCAGACCGTGCCCGCCTTGATCTGCGAGGCGACCCGGTGGGCGCGCCGGAGGTCCTTGGTGTGGACGCCGGCGGCGAGGCCGTACGCGCTGTCGTTCGCGAGGCGTACGGCGTCCTCCTCGGTGTCGAAGGGGATGACCGACAGGACCGGGCCGAAGATCTCCTCCTGGGCGATCCGCATGCTGTTGTCGACGCCGGTGAAGATGGTCGGCAGGAAGTACAGGCCCTGCTCGGAGGCTCCCTCGGGGGTCCAGCCGGTGCCGCCTGTGCGCAGTACCGCGCCTTCCTTCTCGCCGATCTCGATGTACGAGCCGACCTTGTCGAACTGGCCCCGGTGCGCGAGCGGTCCGAAGAGCGTGGCCGGGTCGCGCGGGTCGCCGGGCTTGAGGGCCGCGGCCCTTCGGACCAGGCGTTCGACCATCTCGTCGTGGATGGGGCGCTGCAGCAGCAGCCGGGAGCCGGCGGTGCAGATCTCGCCCTTGTTGTAGTAGATGCCGAAGAAGGCGAGCTCCTCGGCGGCGTCGAGGTCGGCGTCGGCGAAGACGATGTTGGCGGACTTGCCGCCGAGCTCCATCGTCACCTTCTTCAGGGTGCCGGCCGCCTTGCGGATGATGGACTGGCCCACCACGGTGGAGCCGGTGAAGGCGATCTTGTCGATGTCGGGGTGGGCGGTGAGGGTCTCGCCGAGTTCCACACCGGGGCCGGTGATGACGTTGAGCACCCCGTCCGGGATCTCCGCCTCCTGGAAGAGCTCGGCGATCTTCAGGGCGGTGAGCGGGGTGGCCGGCGAGGGCTTGTGGACGACCGTGTTGCCGGCCGCGAGGGCGGGGGCGATCTTCGTCATCGACAGCAGGAGCGGGAAGTTGAACGGGGTGATGGCGCAGACCACGCCCAGCGGCTCGCGCAGGGTGTACGCGAGCTGCCCGCCGGCCGGGGCCCGGGAGGAGCCGTCCACCCGGGTCACGGCGCCCGCGTAGTAGTGCATGAGCTGGGCGGCCATGGGGGCGTCGACGGTGCTGGAGAAGGCGAACGGCTTGCCCATGTCCACCGTCTCCAGGAGCGCGATCTCCTCCAGGTCGCGCTCGATGAGCTCGCCGACCCGGTTCAGCCGCAGCGCGCGTTCCTGTGCGGAGAGTCTGCTCCAGGGACCTTCCTCGTACGCCTTGCGGGCGGCGGCCACGGCCGCGTCCGCGTCGGCGGCGGTGGCCTGGGCCACCGGAACGATCTCCTGGCCGTCCACGGGGCTGATGTCCGGCTCGGTACGGCCGTCCCGGGCCTCGACCCAGGTGCCGCCGATGAACAGTTTCCCGGGGTTGGCCAAGGGCTGGTCGCTGAGCGCGCGCTTGGTCATGGCTTCCTTCCGGTGTCGGATGCGGGGCGGTGCTAGCCCTTCGCGAGCTGCGCCAAGAACGTCTCCGCGAGGGCCTTGGAGGAGTACGGGTTCTGACCGGTGGTGAGCCCCCGGTCCACGACCACGTGGGAGTCCCAGATCGCCTCGGCCTTCTCGTACCGCGCGCCGAGCCGGGTGAGCTCGGCCTCCAGGATCAGCGGGAGGCGGCCCGCCATGTTGGTGACCAGCTCCTCGCTGTGCGAGAAGGCCGTCATGCGGTAGCCCTCGAAGGGCCAGCGACCCTCGCCGTCGCGCAGTGCGAGCAGCGAGGTGTGGCCGTGGCAGACGGTGGCGAGCGGCTTGTCCTGGGCGATGGCCCAGCGCAGGATCTGGGCGAGCTCGTCGGACTTGGGGAGGTCGCCGATGGCGCCGTGGCCGCCGCTGACGTAGATGCCGTCGTACTCGGCGATGTCCTTCTCGCCGAGGGCCTCCAGGGCGATGGGGGCTCTGAGCTGGGGGGTGTTCTCGATGACCCGGACGTACCCGGCGGCGTTGGCCGCGTCCTCGTCCGGCGAGCCCTGCGGCCGCACCCACTGGAGGAACCGGGGGTCGATGCTGGTCTGGTCGACCGTGGGGGCCGCGCCCCCGATCGTCGCCACGTCCACGGTGTGGCCGGCGGCTTTGAAGAGGGTAAAGGGCACGACGAATTCCTCGGCCCAGAATCCCGAGGGGTGCTGTTCCCCGTCCAGCAGATGGAGTGTTGCCTTGGCCGTCATGACGACGAGAATCTTCATGACTCTTCTCCTTGTTCTGGATTCGCTGCCGATTCAACACGCCCCCCGCCAGGGGCGTAAGGGGGTGACGTCAGGCGCGCGATACTTCGTCACGTGCGTCCAACGCCGAGATGATGGTGCGGAATTCACCGACCAAGGGGTGGTCGGGGTGCGCTTCGGCGAATATGCGTTCACCGTAGAGGGCGGCCATTTCCGGGACGTACGGAAGGACTCCGGCCAGGGGCGCGCAATAGACCTCCTCCGCGCGCCGCCGGGCCGCCTCCCGGTCGATGCCCTCGGGGGCCATGCTCATCACCAGGACCCGCCGGCAGGACAACCGCCCGGTCAGGGCGATGGTCTCCTCGACCCCCAGGAGGTCGATCCGGTCGGCCCGCGCCATGATCATCAGCACGTCGGCGCTCGCCATGGCGGTCACCGACTCGTTGTTGAGTCCGGCGTGGGTGTCGAGCAGCAGCACGTCGAGGGCGTGGTGTCCGGCCAGCCGGTCGAAGCCCTCCGGCAGCAGCCCCACGTCGTAGCCGCTGGTCATGATCTCCCGCAGGGCAGCGGTCCCGGTCCGGGCCGGTACGACGTACAGCCCGGGGACGCCGGCCTGCTGGGCCGTGGCCTCGATCTCGCAGCGCCCGAGCAGGTAGTCGGCCAGGGAGGGACCGGGGCCGAGCCGGAA
Organism: Streptomyces sp. NPDC060028; assembly: GCF_042736725.1. NCBI lineage: Bacteria > Bacillati > Actinomycetota > Actinomycetes > Kitasatosporales > Streptomycetaceae > Streptomyces > Streptomyces sp. NPDC060028. Next base: position 20,418 of record NZ_JBHWVJ010000044.1, read on the forward strand.
GAGCAGGTCCAGGGTGGGTGACTGGATGTCCGTGTCGACCACCCCCACCCGGCGCCCCTCGCCCGCGATGAGCAGGGCGAGGTTCGCCAGTACCGAGGACTTTCCGGTGCCGCCGCGGTGCGAGTGCACCACGATGGTCCATGCCATCAGGCCACGACCGTGTAGCCGCTGCCGCCCGCGTGCGGCCCCCGCGCCGCACGCGGCCGGTGCAGGGCCAGCATGGTGACGTCGTCGTGCTGTTCGGCTGTTCCCGTGTGTTCGAGTACGGCCATGTCCATCCGGTCGACCACCTCCCTGCCGCTCACCGGGGGGCCGGCGAGCAGCTCCAGCATCCGCTCGTCGCCGAGGAAGCTGCCGCTCGGGCAGCGCGCCTCGGGAACCCCGTCGGTGAATACGAAGAGGGTGTCACCGGGGTTCAACTGGGCGTAGCCGAGCGTGTACACGCAGTCGGGCAGCACTCCGACGGCCGGTCCTGTGACGTCCAGGGCGCGCGGCCGGCTGCCGTCGGCGGGCAGCAGCAGCGGCGGGTTGTGGCCGCCGTTGATGTAGACGAGGCTGCCGGTGAGCGGGTCGAGCACCCCGAAGAACAGGGTGGCGAAGTAGCCCTGCCGCAGGTGGTTGCGGGTCAGGTAGCCGTTGGTGGCGGTGACCGCGTTGAGCAGCGGCGTGGCGCCCACGACCGGGATCCGTCTGCTGCCGCCCGCCCGGCCGGCGGCCACCAGGTGCTGGAGGCCGCTGTTCTCGGCGGTGTGCCGCAGCAGCGAGCGGATGAGCGCCATGAACAGCGCGGCGCCCACGCCCTTGTCGCAGACGTCGGCGACGACGACGGCGAGGCGCCGGCCCCGGGAGATCTCGAAGACGTCGTAGAAGTCCCCTGCGACCTGCCGGGCGGGCCGGAACCGCACGTCGATCTCCCAGCCTTCGGGAACCGGCAGCGATTCCGGCAGGAAACCGGCCTGGATCTCCCGGCCGATCTCCAACTCCTTTTCGTATCCCATCAGTTCGGCGCGCGCGTCGGCCTCGCGCAGGGTGCGGCCGAGTCCGGCGCGCTCCGAGCAGCTGTGCAGACGGGCTCCGACCAGAGCGGGCAGGAAGGGCGGTACGAGGTAGTCGTGGCCGAGCCGGACGTGTTCCTCCAGGGCGCCGAACTCCGTCACGGTCCACACGACCACGATGGGGGCCCCGGTCCAGCGGCGCAGCCGGCGCACGGCGGTGCGCACCGCGTCCCCGTCGGCCAGGGCCGGGGAGAGCAGTACGTCCGCCACGGGCAGCTCGTCCTGTGGGCCCGACAGCAGTTCGGCGAGGGAACGCGGAACGAGCTCCGCGTCCATCCCCCGCAGCGCGTCGAGCAGTTCGAGCGGCGGGGGCGGGTACTCGTCGAGGATGATCACGGTCGTGGAGGGCATGGGTCCGTCCCCTCAGCCTTCACGGTCAGCGTGCTGATGTTGCGGCCGTCCCTGTGTACGTAACCGAACTCGTCCACGCTGGTCAGCGCCAGGTGGATGCCGAGGCCTCCGATCCGCCGACGCTCCGGGGGGACCCCGGGGACGGGCGGAAGGCGGCCGCCGACGGGGTCGAAGGCGGGCGCGGCGTCCTCGATGACGATCTGCACCCGTCCGGGGCCGGAGCGGCCGCGGACGGTGATCCGTCCGTCGCCGCCCCGGTACCCGTGCATCACGATGTTCGTGGCCAGCTCGTCCACGGCCAGCCGGATCCGGTACGCGGCGCCCTTGTCCAGACCCGCCCGGGCGGCCAGACGCAGGACGAACGAGGCGATGTCGCCCAGTGCCGCAAGGGTCGCCGGCACCTCCAGTTCGGCGGGCGTCCTCGCCGTTTTGACCACGTCATTCATCGGACCCGTACCCATGGGACTCACTCATCGGAGAGAACGATGCTGCGGTCCAGTCCGGCCGTCCGGATGGTCCGGGAGACGGGCTCGATGGCGCCGACCACCTTGATGGTGACGTGGTCGGACACCTTCTGCTGGGCGAAGACCAGGGAGCGCAGCCCGGCACTGGCCATGTAGCCGACGCCGGCCATCCTGATCTCGACGGTGCTGGTGCCGTGCCCGGCGGCCTTCTCGATGGTCTGGTGGAAGTCCGGCGCGGTCTTGGCGTCCAGCTCGCCCGCCAGTTCGATCACGGTGGTGTCGCCCTCGATGCTCAGGGACACGGAAAGCGGCATGTCAGGTCTCCTTCGGTGCGTGGACTAGAGCTCGGGGTCGGCATCGGGCGTACGGCCGACCAGGATCACGACGGAGCGCGGACCGATCAGGTACTTGCCGGCGTTCTCCAGTTCGAGCTCGGCGCCGGGGCTGCGGATGTCGTGCGGCGCCGGGGCCCCGGTGTCCGCGAAGAGGTGCCAGCTGCGACCGCCGGGCAGGGCGGGCAGTTCCAGGTCGTGCGGTTCCCAGTGCGCGTTCATGGCCACGTACACCACGTCGTCGTCCCCGGTGCCGCAGCGGGCCACCGCCAGCAGCCGGCTGTCCGCCGACCAGTCGGGCTGCCAGGCCCGCTCCCCGTGCCAGCTGATGTCGGGCAGCCCGAGGCTGTCCCGCAGCTGCCCGGTGGGGTGGGCGGTGGAGCGCAGCTCGCGGTGGTGCCCCCGGAAGGCGATCATCTCCCGTGTGAACCGGAGCAGTTCGGCGTTGGCGTCGACCTGGTCCCAGTCGAACCAGGACAGTTCGTTGTCCTGGCAGTACGTGTTGTTGTTGCCCTGCTGGGTGCGCGCGACCTCGTCCCCGGCCAGCAGCATCGGGATGCCCTGGCTGGTGAAGAGGATCGCGAGGGCGTTCTTCATCTGGCGTCGGCGCAGCGCGCCCACCTCGGGGTCGTCGGTCGGCCCCTCGGCCCCGCAGTTCCAGCTGGCGTTGTCGTTGCCGCCGTCGTTGTTGCCCTCGCCGTTGGCCTCGTTGTGCTTGTCGTTGTACGAGACCAGGTCCGCGAGGGTGAAACCGTCGTGCGCCGTCAGGAAGTTCACCGACGCCGAGGTCCCGCGGCTGGAGTAGAGGTCGGGCGAGCCGGCGATGCGGGTCGCGAGCTCCCCGGTCACCCCGGGGTCGCCCTTGAGGAAGCTGCGCACGGTGTCGCGGTACTTCCCGTTCCACTCCGCCCAGCGGCCGTACGCCGGGAAGTTTCCGACCTCGTAGAGGCCGCCCGCGTCCCACGCCTCGGCGATGAGCTTGGTGTGCCGCAGGACCGGGTCGTAAGCGAGGAGCTCCAGCAGCGGCGGGTTGGGCAGCGGGGTGCCGTCCAGGGCGCGGCCCAGGATGGCCGCGAGGTCGAAGCGGAAGCCGTCGACGTGGTAATCGGCGACCCAGTGGCGCAGGCAGTCGAGCACGTAGTTGCGCACCACGGGGTGGTTGCAGTTGACCGTGTTGCCCGTGCCGCTGAAGTTGAAGTAGTACCCCTCCGGCGTGAGCATGTAGTACGTGGCGTTGTCGAGGCCCTTGAAGGAGATGGTCGGGCCCAGCTCGTTGCCCTCGGCGGTGTGGTTGAAGACGACGTCGAGGATGACCTCGATGCCGGCCGCGTGCAGGTCCTTGATGAGGGTGCGGAACTCGTCGCCCTGCATCCCGTAGCGTCCGGTGGCCGCGTAGCCGGCCTTGGGAGCGAAGAACGAGACGGTGTTGTAGCCCCAGTAGTCGTGGAGCCGCTCGCCGGTCTCCGGGTTGGTGCGCGGGTTGTCGCACTCGTCGAACTCGAACACCGGCAGGAGCTCGACGCAGTTGACGCCGAGTTCCTTCAGGTACGGGATCTTCTCGCGCAGCCCCGCGAAGGTGCCGGGCGCGGTGACGCCCGAGGAGGGGTGCCGGGTGAAGCCGCGCACGTGGGTCTCGTACACGACGAGGTCCTCGGCGGGGATGCCCAGCGGGGTGTCGTCGCCCCAGTCGAAGTCCTGGAGGCAGACGCGGGAGCGGTACTGGTAGCCGCGGCTGTAGTCCGGCTCCACGCCCCACACGTCGCGGCCGGCGATGAGCCGGGCGTACGGGTCGGAGAGGATCTGCCGGGCGTCGAAGCGGTGGCCGCTGACCGGGTCGTACGGGCCGTCGGCGCGGTAGCCGTACTCGATGTTCTCGTGGTCGAGGCCGAAGACCGTCATGGCGAAGACGCTGCCGGTGCGGAACTCCTCGGGGAATGCCAGCTCGGCCATCGGCTCGGGCTCTCCGCGCTTGAAGATGACCAGGGTCATGGAGGTGGCCTGGTCGGAGAAGACGGAGAAGCTGACCCCGCCGGGGACCACGCTGGCCCCGAAGGGGAACGGTTTGCCGGCGCGGACGCGGTACCCGCCCACCTCGTGGGTCGGGTACGCGTCGACGCGCAGGACCTGCTCGGAGTGGGACTCGCTCATCGCGCGGCCCGCGCCTTGGCGCCGGCGGTGGCCTTGGCGGTGGCTGCCTCGGCCTCACCGGTGGAGAAGAAGTCGAGGAATCCGGTGGCCGACATGACGAACCGGACTTCCTCGCTCACCCCGTAGAGGGTCACCGCGACCCCGGCGTGCTGGGCTTCGCGGTAGACCACGAGCAGGGTGCGCAGGCCCGCGCTGGAGACGTACGTGACGGCCGTGAGGTCGATGCGCAGCGGCCGGCCCTCGCGGACCAGGGGCAGCAGGGCCTGCAGCAGCGATCCGGACGTCTCGCTGTTGATCTCGCCGGTGGCGACGAGCACGGTGCCCGTCTTGTTACGGCGTTCCTTCACGTTCAGTGTCATTGCTTTCCCCTCATGTTGGGGCGCCCCCCGTTGAGCGCTATGAAGTCACCGGCCGCAGCCGGACCTTGACCTTGACCCGTCCCTGGACGTCGGGGAGGTGGACGGTGAGCTCGTCCGCGTCGAATTCCTCGTACGGCTTCTCGTCGATCTCCACGGACGCGATCCGTACCGAGCCCGCGGGCAGCAGGTCGGGCGAGACGCGCAGGACGCGGTCGGGCAGGCCGGCCGGGTCCGGCTGGAAGTGGAAGTCCATCTCCCGCCCGTTGACGAGCAGGTTGTTGTAGACCGCGGAGAGGTAGCAGAGCTCCGCCGAGTGGTACATGGACATCGAGTGGCTGCCCTTGAGCCGCTCCGTGCCGAGCAGGTACGGCGTCCCGCTGGCGAGCACGTTGAAGTAGACGGCTCCCTCGTCGTGGTCGAGGAAGAAGGTGTTGTAGAAGGCCTGCGCCTGCCGGGCCTCGCGCAGGAACGCGTCGCCGCCGACCGTGCCGCCCAGGATCAGGTAGGCGAGGATCGCCTGCTCCTGCTGCCACCAGGCCTTTCGGTCGTGCCAGGCGAAACGATACGTCTCCTGGTCCCCCTGCTTCACCCGCTCGACGACGTCGTACCAGCCGCCGCGCTGCAGGTCGCTGCCGACCGCCGGCATGATCTCGCCGATCTTGCGGGCGAGCTCCTCGTAGGCCGGCTTGGCCTTCAGCGAGTTCATCCGCATCAGGTTCCAGGCGATCTTGAGGTTGTGGCCGACCACCGCGCGGTTCTGCTGCCAGCTGTGCGCGGTGTCGTGGGACCAGTCGCGGTGGAAGCGCTCCTGGACGAAGGGGCTGTTCTCGTAGTCCGGGAACTTGTCCGCGATGGTGTCGAAGGTGTACTCGAGGAAGTCGGCGTACTTCTGCTCGCCGGTCGCCAGGTACAGGTTGATCAGGTACGCGGGCGCGTGGTCGCCGACCGAGTTCCAGTTCTTGCGCTCGGCGTTCTCGCCCAGGGACTCGTGGTCCGCGCTGAAGAGGATCGGGTCGATGTGCGAGTAGTAGCCGCCTTGCTCCGGGTCGAAGAAGAACTTGTCGAAGAGCCGGATGGTGGCGTCCGCGTCGTTCTTGATCCGGATGTCACCGGTGACCCGGTACGTCTGGACGGGCCCGGCCAGCGCGTAGATCTGCTCGTACATCGGGATCGCGTCGTAGTCGTCGGAGAACTCCGAGGTGAACAGCTTGCGTTCGCTGTCACCGTCGACGCTGATGCCGTGGTACCAGAAGACCACGTCCTCCTCGCTGTCGACGACCCGCATGTGCTTGCGCAGGTATTCGGTGCCGCGCTCGGCGACCTCCAGGTACTCGTCCTTGCCGGTCAGCAGATAGGCCGAGGCCATGCCGTAGACCAGGCGGGAGATCGTGTCGGTCTCCTGGACGTGGCTGGCGGTCTTGTCGCCGCCGAGCCGGATCTCGGTGCGGTACCCGTTGAAGTCGACCGGCCCGTCACCGAACTGCGCCCGCTTGTAGAAGTCGGCCAGCGATTCGATCTGCTTGATCCACCAGCTGGGCTCCTCGAACCGGTGGTCCTCGGCACCGCGGCCCACGAACACCAGGCGCTTGGCGTCGAAGCGGCCGCCGCGCTCCGGGTAGTGGATCCCGTAGACGAAGAGGAACCGGCCCGGCGAGAGCATCTCGTCGATGTGCCCGGAGGCGTCGACGTACGGCTCGTCCAGGTTGCGGACCAGCTCGGCACTCGGATCGCCGGCCAGCGAGACGTCGAACTCGCGGCCGTCCGAGGTCTTCAGCCGCAGCAGACGGGTACCGGAGTCGAAGCGGACGACGTAGCCCGCGATGGTGTCGGAGAAGGAGAAGCTCACGGCATCCGCCATGTCATGCACCGTCCTTGTCGTGAGTGCTGTCGTCCTCGTATCCCTGGCTGACCTCGACGATGACCCCGTCGGGATCGCGCACCCACACGGTCCGCCACCCGCAGATGAAGTCGTCGAAGTCCAGCGGCCCCAGGGTCACTTCCGCCGCGTCGCCCAGCTCCGCCAGGAACGCGTCCACGCTGTCGGTCTGGAAGGCCAGGTGGCGCATCCGTCCCGGGGCCTGCGGCCCGTCGTCGTGGCCCTCGCCGGCCGGTTCGGCGCCGGCCGCGAAGAGCTCCAGGTACGCGTCCCCCTTGCGCAGGAACACGATCCGCACCTCTCCGAGATCGACCACCCGGGCCCGGGCGAAGCCGAAGTACCGGGTGTAGAACTCCTCGGTGGTCCTCTGGTCCGTGCAGTTCAGGCCCACGTGGGACCAGATCATCGGGCCCGGCATCAGCCGGCCCTCCGCGCACCCCGCCCGGCCGCGATCAGCTCGATGATCCGGCGGGCGAACAGGTGGTGGTGGGCGCCGGTGCGGCCGGTGACCAGGTCGCCGTCGACCACCACGTCCTCGTCGACGTACTCCCCGCCCATGTTGCGGACGTCGCCGATGAGGTTGTTGTGGCAGACCACCTTGCGGCCGCGCACCTTGCCCGGGATCGAGGAGGCCAGCCACATGCCGTGGCAGATGATCCCCTTGAGGACGGTGGGCTCCTCGAACGCCCGGCGCAGCAGCTCCGTCGCCGGAGCCAGTACGTCCACGTCCTCGGTGTAGCGCAGCCGGTCGGCCACCATGCCCGAGGGCACGATGATCGCCGCGTACCCGCGCAGCTCCGCGTCGCTCAGCCCCTCCAGGGACTTGCCGGCCGTGAACGGCGCCCGGTACTCGTGGCCGGAGAAGGTGAGGGAGTCGTTGCCCCACAGCCGGGTCAGGAAGTCGACCTCGGCGCCCTCCTCGGCGAAGCGGTGCCGGTAGTAGAAGATCTCGGGCTCGTAGAAGTCGCTCTCGACCAGGACCGCGATCCGGGTCCCGGACAGCGCACCCTCGCGCAGTACGGCGTCAGGCACGGGAGTCCCCCTTGAGGAAGTCCGCCGCGCGCTCGGCGATCATCGCGATGGCGGTGTGGCAGTTGCCCGACGGAACGGCGGGCATCACGCTGGCGTCGACGACGCGCAGGTTCCGTACGCCGTGCACCCGCAGCCGGGGGTCGACCACGGAGAGGTCGTCGATGCCCATGCGGCAGGACCCGGCCTGGTGGTGGTAGCTCTCCGACTTCTGCTTCACGAAGGTGTGCAGGTCCGCGTCGCTGACGTGGCCCGGCCCCGGCTGGAGCTCCTGCTTGTACCAGGGCGAGAAGGCGGAGGTCGCGAAGATGTCCCGGGCGAGCTTGACGCCCTGCACCATGCGCTCCAGGTCCCACCGGTCGCCCAGGTAGTTCGGGTTGATCAGCGGGTGGGCCAGCGGATCGGCGCTCGCGAGCCTGATCCAGCCGCGCGAGACCGGCCGTACCACCCCGGGCAGGATGGACACCGTGTTCGGGTGGTCCCGGCCCACGATCACGTCGAACGGCACGTGGACGAAGGCGATCTGCAGGTCCGGGGCGGGCAGTCCGGGCTGCGAGGACAGGAACAGCGCGCTCTCCGACAGGTTCTGCGCCGGCGGCGGGAGCTCCTGGGTGACCTCGGCCATCAGCCCGGTCAGGACGTGGTTGTGGAAGTTCTCGCCGACCCCGGGCAGCGCGGCGACGGTCCCGATGCCGTGCGCGGCGAGCTGCTCGGGATGCCCGATCCCGGAGAGCAGCAGCAGCTTCGGGGACTCGATCGCCCCGGCCGCCACGATCACCTCGCGGCGGACCCGTACGGTGTGCAGACCCGGCTCGGCGGGCGTGCTGTGGCCGTCGCGCACGGTCCGGCCGGGGAACTTCGCCGGCGGGGCGAGCTGGGCGTACTCGACGCCCGTGCAGGTGTCGCCGTCGAAGAGCAGCCGGGTGCTGTGCGCGCTGGTGCGCAGGGTCAGGTTCGAGCGGTCGAGCGCCGGCTCCAGGTAGGAGGCCAGGACGCCCTGGCGGCGGCCCTCGGCCACGTCCAGGTGGTGCCAGCCGGCGCCGAACAGCCCGCCCCGGGGCCCGTCGGTGTTGAAGTCGGCGATCTCCTGGTGGCCGAGCTCGACGGCGGCGTCGATGAAGGCGCGGGAGACCGGGTTGGGGCCGTGCCACCCGGCGTTGGTGATCCGCTGCGGGCCGCGGGTGCCGGTGGTGGGCGCGGTGGCGTCCTCCTGGCCCTCCAGGAGGGTGAAGTAGGGGAGCACGTCCTCGTACGCCCAGCCGGCCGCGCCCTGGTAGGCCCAGTTGTCGAAGTCCGAGGCGTGCCCCCGGATGTGCATCATGATGTAGAGGTTGCTGCTGCCGCCGGGGGCCTTGCCGCGCGGTTCGTACGTACGGCGGCCGTCGAGGCCGGGCTGTGGGACGCTGGTGTAGCCCCAGTCGACGGGCCCGCCGAGCAGTTTGTACCAGGAGGACGGGTCGTCCACCTCGGGCGGGATCCGGGGGCCGCCGGCCTCCAGGACGAGGACGGAGACGTCCGGGTCCTCGGAGAGCCGGCCGGCCAGGACGCTGCCGGCGGTGCCGGAGCCCACGATCACGTAGTCGTACTCGGCGTCGTTTGCCACGAGTTCGCCCCCTCAGCCCTGGCTCAGCACCTGGAAGGGGACGGTGTCGTGGTGGTTCGCCATGTAGGCGATCTTTCCGTCCACGATCCGGAAGAAGTTCATGACCTCGGCCTCGATGGGCTCGCCGGAGGCGCTGACCGCGGTCAGGTGCGAGACCGCCGCCGCCTTCTCCCCGTCGACGAGGAAGTGCACGGGCTCGTTCCGGAAGACCCGGTACATCGTGCCCATGCCCTTCATCATCGACCGCAGCACGTCCAGGCCCTCGATGTGGCCGGCCAGTTGCTCGTCCATGACCTGGTCGTCGGCGAAGAGATCGCACCAGCGGTCCCAGTCCCCGGCGTTGGCGTACTCGTAATACTTCCGAAGGACTTCGGTGTGGCTCTCTCGTGCATCCATGGCCTCGCTCATCCCCCTCATCCCCTATCGGTCCCTGCGGGTGCCGTCCGGCGCGAACGGCGCCCAGAACTGGCTGAAGGCGGTGGCCGAGTCGCCGAACAGCCCGTCGCGGCCCTCGACGATCCGGCCGTCCCGCCAGCGCATGAAGTGGAAGACCGGGTAGTCCATCCGCTCGTACGGGGACCGGCTCGACTCGTCCGCGCCACCGCGCAGGGCGACGTTGCGACACACGTCAGCGGAGCAGTCCTCGCCCACGAGGACGGCCTCCAGGTCCATCCGGAAGGTGCCGCCGGTGAGCTTGTGGGTCTGCCCCATCAGCTCCAGGAAGGCGTCCAGGCTCTCGTACCAGCCGGCGAGCGGGTGGTTGCCCGGCACCAGCCAGCGCAGGTCCTCGGAGTAGTACTCCAGGATGCGCGTCCGGTCGCCGGAGCCGAGGGCGGCGTAGGCCAGCCCGACCCGCTCCCTTGTCACTTCGGTCATCGTCGCCGCCCTCTCACAGCGAGCCGGAACCGGGCAGGGGCGCCAGGTCGTTGACGGTGTACTGCTTGATCAGCGGTCCGTCGGGGCCCGCGACCACCGTCCAGGTCTGGTCGGCGTCGAAGCCGAGCCACTGGCTGCGGGCGGCCGGCGGGTCCCAGACCTTGGCCTGCCAGTTGACGAGGACCCGGACGATCGCCCGGTCGCCCTCGATGACGGGCTCCACCTTCGCGACCGTGTGCACCTCGTCGAAGAACCGGTGGGTGACGGCCTGGTACCAGCGGCCGAAGCCCTCGTACCCGAGGAAGGTGTCCTCCGGGACCTTGAACTCCAGGTCCTCGGTGATCATGGCCAGTACCCGGTCCGGCGCGAGGTGCTGGTCCAGCGCCACGTACCAGTTCTCGGCGAACGTGCGGATCGCGTCCTCGGTCAGCTGCCGCTCGGCGGGCATGCGGTCTCCTCCTGTCCTGTGAGCGACGTCCTTTGAGAGACGTCCTTTGAGGGGTGTCCTTTGAGGGGTGTCCTTCGAGGGGTGTCAGATCTGGACGTCGACGAGGAACGGTCCGGGGTGGGCCAGCATCCGGCCGACCGCGGCGACCGCCTCGTCCGGCTTCTCCACCCGCATCCCGCCCGCGCCGAGCGACCGGGCCAGCCCGGCGAAGTCGATCTCGGGGCGGGAGAGGTCGAAGGAGCCGGGGAAGCCGTGCTCCGGGATCTCCCGCTCCCGCCAGTACCGGGCGATGTTGTCGTCCAGCAGCCGGTACTTGCGGTTGTTGCAGACCACGAACTTGGCATCGATGCCGTGCCGGGCCGCGGTCCACAGCGCCTGGTACGTGTACATCGACCCGCCGTCGCCCGCGAAGCCGACGACGAGCCGGTCCGGGTGGGCGAGCTTGGCGCCGACCGCGCCGGGGAAGCCCACCCCGAGCGAGCCGCCCCGGGTCAGGTGGTAGTCCCCGGGCCGCTCCGCGGGCAGGTACCTCGTCACCAGCGGGGAGGTGGTGAGCGCCTCGTCGAAGACGATCAGGTCCCCCGCGGAGCGCTCGGCCAGGGTCCGCAGGAAGACCGCCATCGGCGAGCCGTCGGCCTTCGCGTCGTCGCCGGCCGCCCGGACGGCCCGCGCACGCTCCCGGGTGCGCGCATCCAGCCGGCCCGCCGCGGCCGCCCGCTGCCGCGGGGTGAGCAGGTGCTCCAGTACGCCGGCCAGCGCGCGGAGCGCCTGCTTGGGGTCGGCGGCGAGGCCGAGGTCCACGGGGTGGTTCTTGGCGATCTCGTAGGCGTCGAGGTCGATGTGCACGACCTTCGCGCCCGGCCGGAAGGGGCTCTCCAGCTCCGGGAAGACCTCGGGGAAGACATAGGTGCCGACGATCAGCACCCCGTCCGCGTCCCCGATCAGCTCCTTGCTGTGCGGGCCGAACATGTGGCCGCTCTGGCCGCGGCGCAGCGGGTGCGAGGCCGCGATGTTCACCTCGGAGGAGTCCACCTCGTACACGTCGGCGCCGAGCAGTTCGGCGACGGCCGCGAGCTCGTTCTGCGCTCCGGAGAGCGAGACCCCGTCGCCGACGAGGACGACCGGCCGGTCGGCGGAGGCGAGCAGTCCGGCCGCGCGCCCCACCGAGGCGGGCGAGGGTGCCACGTCCGTGAGCGGCACCGTGGCGGGCAGTACGGGCTCGGAGTTGAGCTCGTCCAGCACGTCCATCGGCAGCGCCACGAACACCGGGCCGCGCGGCGGGGTCAGGGCGATCTTGACCGCCCGGCGGATGGTGCGGAGCACCGAGTGCCGGTCGGTGACCCGGGTGGCGTACTTGGTCACCGGCTTGGCCATCGCCACCAGGTCGCAGGCCATCTGTGCGTCCATGGCGTCGTAGCGCACCCCGGCGTCACCGGCGACCACGACCAGCGGGGTGTGGCCGCGCAGCGACTGGTAGAGCATCCCGATGCCGTTGCCGAGCCCCACCCCGGAGTGGAGCTGGAGCAGGGCGGCGCCGCCGGTGGCCCGGGCGTAGCCGTCGGCGATGCCGGCGGCCACGGTCTCCTGGAGGGCGAGGACGTAGGTGAAGTCCTCCGCCGCGTCCACCGCGTCGAGGAATCCCTGTTCCACCGTCCCCGGATTTCCGAACATCACATGCAGACCGTCGGCCTTGAACTGCTCGATCAGCCTTTCCCGTCCGGGAGTGGCTTCGGAACCCATCGAAATCCCCCTCTTATCCCGTGCGTTGCCGGGACGCTCCGGAATTACCAGCCGTACCGGGTGAGGCCGTTCTCCAGGACTTCCACGATCTTCTGCCCCGTGAGATAGGAGTCGGGGGTGGAACGGCCGGTCACGAACGGGAAGTCGACGATCACCGAAAGAGGGTGTCCGAAATTCCCGTGGTACGCGCCGAGCGGTCCGGTCGCATCGCGCAGGATGTATTCCAGCGGGTACGGCGGCGGCCCCATGTTGAAATCGGTACCGAGAAAACCGGTGCCGTCCTTGTAGTCGTACTCCTTGCAGTGGCCGGTCACGTGCTTGCCCCAGATGATGCTCTTGCGGTCGCCCCAGTCCCGGGCGAAGGCCAGGCAGGCGACCCCGTAGCACTCGGCCGCCACCACCTTGCCGGCGTTCTTGAAGGCCAGGACGAGGGCGTGCACGCGCTCGTTGTTGGCGAGGTCGGCGATCGGGCCGCTGCCGCCGACGATGAGGATCGCGGCGTAACCGGCGATGTCGGCCTGGAGTTTGTCCAGTTCGCGGTGGTATTGCTCCAGCTTGGGCAGATAGGCCGGGTCACTCGTGTAGGGGCGCTCGGGGGCCCACGCCTCGATGTCCAGGGGGGAGTCGAGCCGGCTCGACTGCTCGAACTCGCGCCCCAGCCGGGCGTTCTCCTCGGTGGTGACCGAACGTCCCAGTGGAGGATCGATGTACTTCGCGTCGAGGCTCGGCGGAAGAGCGTGCGCACGCTTTCCGGTCGGCGTGGCGAATACGACGTCATAGCCCTGCTCGTCGAACCTGGATACGGGGCCTATCAGCTCCTCGGCCCAGTAACCGTGTTCGGAGACAATGACCAGAATCTTTCTGCTCACGGATTCCTCCAGGCGCCGCCTGTTGTCGTTGGCGTCCCCCACACTGGCCGTGCCCGGAGCCTGCGTCAAAGCGCCGGTATGCGACTTGGTGAGGTAGCGGCCCAGGTCATGGGGGCACCTCAGGAAGTCGCCCGTGGACATCATGAAGTCGCTTCAGGACTACCTGACTTCGGCCGAATCGCTGAACCATTACAACGGGCGCGTCCTATGGTCTGGACGCGTCGTGAATCACGGGCGCGGGACATGAGGAGAGGGACGGGGACGATGACGAGGGAACTGTTGTGCCGACACATCGATCAGATACGTCCGGTGAAGCCCGGTACCGAGGGCTGCGAGGAATGCCTCGTCTCCGGCGACACCTGGGTGCACCTGCGGATGTGCCTGAGCTGCGGGCACGTCGGATGCTGCGATTCCTCGAAGAACCGTCACGCCACCCGGCACTACGGCGCCACCGGGCACCCCGTCGCGGCTTCCCACGAGCCCGGTGAGGACTGGGCCTGGTGCTACGCCGACAAGCTGATGCTGGACCCGGCATGAGCGCGGCCCCGGAGAGCCCGGCTCCCAGGACCGCCCCCACCAACGAGCACGCGACCGAGCACGCGACCCGGCACGCGACCGAGCGCGCGGAGAACAAGAAGCCCGTCATCCTGGCCGTGGACGACGACCCACAGGTGCTGCGCGCCGTCCGCCGGGACCTGCGCAGCGCCTACGGCGACCGCTACCGGGTGCTCGGCGCCTCCTCGGCCGCCGACGCCCTCAAGATCCTGGACTCCCTGGACGAGCGCGGCCACGACCCGGCCCTGTTCCTCGTGGACCAGCGGATGCCCGACGTCACCGGCGTCGAGTTCCTCCTCGAAGCCGTCAGCCGCTTCCCGGACGCCCGCCGCGTGCTGCTGACGGCGTACGCCGAGACGGACGCGGCGATCACCGCCATCAACCGGGTGCGGCTGGACTACTACCTGCTCAAGCCGTGGGACCCGCCGCACGAGCGGCTCTTCCCCGTACTCGACGACCTGCTCTCCGACTGGCTCGCCACCTACCGCCCGGCGTACGACGGGATCATCGTCGCGGGCCACCTGGTCTCCCCCGGCACCCACGCCGTCCGCGACTTCTTCACCCGTAACGGCCAGCCCTTCCGCTTCCTCAACGTCGAGCGGGACCCGGAGGCGCTGACCGTGATCGCCGCCGCCCAGGCCGACGCGGCGCTCCCGCTGGTGCGCTTCCCGGACGGCTCCGTGCTCTCCGCGCCCACCGACACCGAGCTCGCCCGGCGCCTGGGCCTGGCCACCACCGCCTCGCGCCCGCACTACGAGTGCGTCATCGTCGGCGCCGGCCCCGCGGGCCTCGCGGCGGGCGTCTACTCGGCCTCCGAGGGGCTGTCCACGCTCATGCTGGACTCCCGCGCCCCGGGCGGCCAGGCCGGCACCTCCAGCCTGATCGAGAACTACCTCGGCTTCCCCTCGGGCCTCTCCGGCGGGGACCTGACGCGGCGCGCCACCATCCAGGCCTCCCGGTTCGGCGCCGAGATCCTGCACCCGGTGGAGGTGGTCTCGCTGACCCGCGACGACCCGGCCAAGATCCTGACGCTGGCGGACGGTACGGAGATCAGCGCCGAGACGGTGCTCCTGGCCACGGGCGTCTCGTACAACCGCCTCCAGGCGCCGGGCGCGGACCGCTTCGAGGGCGCCGGCCTGTACTACGGGGCGGCCACCACGGAGAGCTCGGCGTGCATCTCGCAGCACGTGTTCATCGTGGGCGGCGCCAACTCGGCCGGCCAGGCGGCGGTGCACTTCGCCAAGTACGCGGCCCGGGTCACGATCCTGGTCCGCGCGCGGTCCCTGGACGCCAGCATGTCCCGCTACCTGATCGACGAGATCGAGCGCACCCCCCACATCGAGGTCCGGGCCCACACGACGGTGGTCTGCCTGGACGGCGACGAACACCTGGAGCGCATCACCCTGCACGACTCGGTGACGGGCGAGGACGAGGAGATCCCGGCGCGCTTCATGTTCACCTTCATCGGCGCCCGCCCGCACACGGACTGGCTGTCGAACGTCGTGGAGCGCGACGGCCACGGATTCGTGCTCACCGGCTCCGACCTGATCTCCAACGGCGGCGAACTCCCCGAGGAGTGGAGTCTGGAGCGGGCCCCCTATCCGCTGGAGACCAGCGTCCCCGGCGTCTTCGCGGCGGGCGACGTACGGGCCCACTCGGTCAAGCGGGTCGCCTCGGGCGTGGGCGAGGGCGCGATGGCGGTGTCGCTGATCCACCGGTACCGCTCGATGGGCTGAGAGCGAACGCGGACGCGAACCGCTTGCGATCAAGCCCACTACGGATGCAACGTTGATTACATGATTACATCCGAGCTCAACGAGCAGCAGAGCGAACAGCTCCGCACGTGGTTCGCGGACCGCCTGCCGGTGGACGTCTACGAGTCCCTGACCGAGGTGGCCCTCGACCGCGAGGAGATCACGGTCGTCGGCACCATCCCGGCGACCGAGTCGGTCAAGGAGTTCCGCGAACGCACGCGGGAACAGCGCATCGAGGTCGCGCGCGAGGCGGAGGACCTCTACCGCCGCAAGGTCGCCTGGGCCGTGCAGTCGGGTGAGGAGCGGACCGTCTTCACCCACCTCGCGGTCCCGGTGATGACCCGCCTGCGCCAGCCCGAGCGCCAGGTCCTCGACACCCTGGTCGCCGGAGGCGTGGCGCGCAGCCGCGCCGACGCACTGGCCTGGTGCGTCCGCCTCGTCGCGCGCAACACGGACGAGTGGCTCACGGAGCTCCGGGACTCCCTGGCCAAGGTGCAGCAGGTCCGCGCGGAGGGCCCCGATGTCACAGACTCCAGGAAGTCTGCGTCATAAGGACGAAAGCGCCCCACACCCGCGCATGATCCCGAAAGGGTTGGCGGCGACCCACACCCCGTCCGAGGGAGAGGCACGCACCATGACCACGACCGTCGAATACATCCGCTACCGGATCGCATTGGACGACCAGCCGGCCTTCGAGGAGTCGTACCGGAAGGCCGCCGAGGCCCTGGCCGCCTCACCCGAGTGCGTCGACTACGAACTGGCCCGCTGCGAGGAGGAGAAGGAGCGCTACATCCTGCGCATCCGCTGGACCTCCGTCGACGCGCACCTCAACGGATTCCGCAAGGGCGAGCACTTCCCGGCGTTCTTCAGCGCGATCCGTCCGTACGTGACGGCCATCGAGGAGATGCAGCACTACCTCGTCACCGCGGTGGCCGGCCCGGGAAAGGCCGCCGAACAGTCATGACCAACAGCACCACACCCACCATCTACGCGTGGATGGGCGGGGCGGAGGCGATGAACCGCCTCACCGACGCCTTCTACGCCCACGCCCTGCGGGACGAGATCCTGGCCCCGGTCTTCGCGGGCATGGACGCGGAGCACCCCCGGCACGTCGCGGTCTGGCTGTCGGAGGTCTTCGGCGGCCCGGCGCAGTACACGGCCCACCACGGCGGCCACCAGCACATGGCCACCAAACACCTGGGCCGCGGCATCACCGAGAAGCAGCGCCGCCGCTGGGTGGACCTGCTGATGGACACGGCCGACGAGGTGGGCCTGCCGTCGGACCCGGAGTTCCGCGCGGTCTTCGCGTACTACATCGAGTGGGGCACCCGCATGGCCCTGATCTACTCGGGACCCAACCCGCCCCCGGTCGACGCGGCCAAGATCCCCGTCTGGTCCTGGGGCCAGACCCCGCCCTGGATCCCGAAGGGCTGACCGTTCCGGCGCGTGAGGCGAGTGAGGCGCGGGATCCGGGGCCCGGCCCCGGCGGACGACCCGCGCCTCAGCGCCCGGCGGTCGGCTCGCGCCGCGGCGGCTCGGCCACCAGCACGGTCAGGCCGGGACCGTCACCCTCGCGCCAGAAGTCCACGGCCTCCTCCAGGACCTCCCGCAGGGTGTCCCAGTCGTCCGGCCGCACGGCGGCAAAGGCCCGCCACGAGGTCACGACCAGCAACCGCCCCGGCGGATCCGCGTCCGGCAGCCACGACAGGTCGCGCAGCGCATCCGCCAGCGCGTCCCAGTTGCCCCCGAAGTACTCCGGCACCCGCAGCGCGTCCCCGCACCGCCGCATCAGCCCGGTCTTGCTCCGTACGCCGTCCAGGTCCAGCCGTACCGTCGTCCACCCCGCCTCCTCGGCGGCGGCCAGGGCAGGGGTCAGCGGCTGAGGATCCAGCGTCATCGGAGAACCGCCTCGAAGGTCTTGTAGTGGTCGTCCGTGTAGAAGAACTCCCCACCCTCACCGGTCACGATCCGCCGTGCCCCGCGGTCCCGCTCCCCCGGCGTCTTCACCGTGAACTCGTGGTAGTAGCCGCGCTTCTGCTTGGGCAGGGCCTTCTCGAAGTTCCCGAAGACCGTCCCGTCCTGCCGGTACGCGTACGGCCCGCCCTTGTCGATCAGCGCAAGGACGTCCCGGGCCTGCTGCGGCAACTCGGCAGCCCGTACGGTCGCCATCCCCTTCGCCCACCCGGGCGTCGACGGGACGGCACCCGGCGAACCGGCGCCGGTACTGGCGGCGGGCGCGGGACTCTTCGCACTGCATCCCACCGCACCCACCAGCGCCGCACAGAGGAACACGGCCCCCAGCAAACGCAGCAACGATCGGGGCACGTTCCGAAAGATCATGCACCGATCGTGCCAAATATCCGATTCGCTCGCGAATCGCGTAACGCCCGCACCGGCCGAGGCCTCAGAGCGCGGCCATCTTGGTGTAAGGGCTCAGGACTCGTTTCTGGACCGAACCGAAGTCAACGAGGACAGCGATCCCCTCCTCGATACCGACGACACGGCCGAGACCGTGTTCATCGTGAGTAACCCGGTCGCCCACGCTGAACTGCCGTACCGGCGGTTCCACGGGGGCCTTGAACGGGCTGGACGGCAAATGGCGGCGAGGTACTGCTGACTTTGTCATTGGAACCAGTATGCGCCCCAGAGGCCGCCGCACGGTCCGCCGTTCGGATCTCAATTACGGCACCATCCGCATCAGCGAACACCGCGGAGCCGTGTTTGGACGCCATTCGTCCGAAGAATCCGAACAATCACTCGTCGGGGTCGGCCCGCTCCAGCGCCGGCCGCAGCCCGGGCTGCGACTCGGTCAGCAGGTAGTCCGCGACGGCCGTGTCCGTGACCAGGCTGGTCACCAGCCCCGACCGCAGCACCGCCCCGATCGCGGAAGCCTTCCGCAGCCCGCCGGCGATGGCGACCACCTCGGGGATCCGGCGCAGCCGGTCCGCCTCCACGGTGATGCACCGCTCGCCGAGGTCCCGGCCCACCCGGCGGCCCTCTGCGTCAAACAGGTGAGCCGACATCTCGGCCGCCACACCGAGGGAGGCGTAGTGCGCCCGCTCCTCGTCGGTCAGCATGTCGTGGACGGTGGAGATGCCCGGCTCCCAGGAGCCGATCGACACCGCCGCGACCGTGACCTTGTCGAAGTACTCGAAGGCCCGCGCGATCCCCGTCTGGCCCCGCAGCGCTGCCGCGGTGGCCGGATCGGGCAGCAGCATCGGCGCGTAGATCGGGTGCGCGTCGCCCCCCGAGACCTGCGCGGCCCTGCGGACGGCCTCCACGGACCCGCGCTCGGCGGTGCCCGCGTCGTACACCCCGGTCAGCTGGACCACGGTGCAGGGAGGCAGCCGGTGCAGGGAGGCGGCCATGTGGATGGTCGAGCGGCCCCACGCCAGGCCGAGCACGTCGCCCTCGTTGACCAGCTCGCCGAGGAGATCGGCGGCGACCGCGCCCAGGTTCTCGGGGTCCGGCGCGTCCTCGGTGGCATCGGCCGGGGACTCGACCACCACCGCGTGCCGCAGCCCGTACCGGGCGCGCAGCGCGTCCGAGCGCTCCGCGTCGAGCTCGGCGGGCACCCGGATCTCGATCCGTACGAGGTCGCGCTCCAGGGCCGTCTCGAGGACCCGGGCCACCTTGAAGCGGCTCACGCCGAACTCCTCGGCGATCTGGATCTTGGACTTGCCCTCCAGGTAGAAGCGGCGCGCCATGGCCGCCGCCTGCACCAGCTCCGCGGGTCCCATCCGCAGGGCTGACCGTCCCGCCGACATTGCAGACACCGCGTTCTCCTCACTGCTGTTCACACTCTCGACTCGCCGTTCATCCTGTCAGATCCGACGACCGTTGATCAGCCTGGACAGCTACCGTTCACCGAGCTGTTCACCAACGCTCGACTCAGTGGTCGCAAGCCCAGGGCGCCGCGGCGACGGCGGCGCCCGCCTGCTCACGGAGCGTACGCACGGCAGCCGACGGGTCGACCGCTCCGTAGACCGCGCTGCCCGCGACGAAGACGTCCGCGCCGGCCTCGGCACAGCGCTCGATGGTCGAGGCCGAGACCCCGCCGTCGACCTGGACCCAGACCTCCAGACCGTGCTTGGCGATCAGCTCCCGGGTCCGGCGGATCTTGGGGAGCATGATGTCGAGAAAGGGCTGGCCGCCGAAGCCCGGCTCGACCGTCATGATCAGCACCATGTCGAGCTCGGGAAGGATGTCCTCGTACTGCTCGATCGGCGTCGCGGGCTTGAGCGCCATGGACGCCCGGGCCCCCTTGGCCCGGATCTCCCGCGCGAGGCGCACGGGCGCGGCAGCGGCCTCGGCGTGGAAGGTGACGGAGCCCGCGCCGGCCTCGACGTACTGGGGGGCCCAGCGGTCGGGGTCCGCGATCATCAGGTGCAGGTCCAGCGGAATGTCCGTCGCGCGGCTCAGCGACTCGACGATCGGCACACCGAGAGTGAGATTCGGGACGAAATGGTTGTCCATCACGTCGACGTGCAGCCAGTCGGCCCCCTCGACGGCCTTCGCCTCCTCGGCGAGTCGGGCGAAGTCGGCGGACAGGATGCTGGGATTGATCTGAACGGCCATGCCCCAAGCGTGCCATGCCGTCGGCGGGTTCCGGCCACTACCCCGGAAGTCGCCGAAACCGCAGCGATCCGGCGCGCGCAGGGGCCTCCCGGCCCCCTCCACACCCCCCGGACACACGGGCCGGGCCCGGGGCCTACCCCGTGCGCCGGATCAGCGCCAGGTACATCGCGTCCGTGCCGTGCAGGTGCGGCCACAGCTGGACGTCCGGGCCGTCGCCCAGGGCCGGTACGCCGCTCATGTACGGGCGGGCGTCGATCAGTTCCGCGGCGACGGGGGTCGCGCCCGCGCCGCGGCCCTTCAGGACGTCCTCCACCACCACGCGGGTCTCCGCCAGGTGCGGCGAGCACGTCGCGTAGCCCACGACACCGCCCACCCGGACCGCCGAGAGGGCCTCCCGCAGCAGCGCCCGCTGGAGCGGCCCGAAGCTCTCCAGGTCTTCCGGGCGACGGCGCCAGCGCGCCTCGGGGCGGCGGCGCAGCGCGCCCAGGCCGGTGCACGGAACGTCCATCAGCACCCGGTCGAAGGACCCCGGCAGCCACGGCGGGCGGGTGCCGTCGGCCGTGATGACCTGGTACGGCCCCGGGTTCCCGGCGAGCGCCCGCTCGACCAGGCGCGCCCGGTGCGGCTGCTTCTCGGAGGCCAGCAGGAACGCCCCGCGCTGCGCGGCCAGCGCCGCCAGCAGCGCCGCCTTGCCGCCCGGGCCCGCGCAGCCGTCGAGCCAGCGGCCGTCGCGGCCCTCGACCGGCACCTGGGCCAGGGCCATCGCCACGAGCTGGCTGCCCTCGTCCTGGACCCCGGCGCGGCCCTCGCGGACCGCCTCCAGCGCGCCCGGCTCGCCGCCCTCGGACATCCGGACGGCGTACGGGGACCAGCGGCCCGGCAGCGCCGAGTCCTCGCCCACCGCTTCCAGCAGCTCCTGCGCCGTGGACCGGCCCGGGCGCGCCACCAGCGTGACCTCGGGCCGCTCGTTGTCGGCCTCCAGCAGGTCCTCGATGCCGGCGCGGCCGCCGCCGAGCGCGTCCCACAGGGCGCTGACCACCCAGCGGGGGTGCGAGTGGTAGATCGCGAGGTGTTCCTCGGCGTCGTCCTCGTAGGGCGGGGCGACCTTCTCCAGCCACCCCTCCAGGTCGTGCGCGGCGATCTTGCGCAGGACGGCGTTCACGAACTTCGCGCGCCCGTCCCCGAGCACCACGCGGGCCAGCTCCACGCTCGCGGAGACCGCCGCGTGGGTGGGGATCCGGGTGCCGAGCAGCTGGTGCGCGCCGAGCGAGAGCACGTCCAGCACCGGCGGGTCGACCTCGCGCAGCGGCCGGTCGATGCAGGCCTTGATGACCGCGTCGTACGTCCCCTGGCGGCGCAGCGTCCCGTACACCAGCTCGGTGGCCAGCGCCGCGTCCCGCGCCTGGAAGTTCTCGTCCTGGCGGGCCTTGCGCAGCAGCGGCGGCAGGACGAGGTTGGCGTACGCATCGCGCTCGCCCACCGCCCGCAGCGCCTCGAAGGCCAGCATGCGGACGGGGTCCTTCTTGGGGCGCCGGTGCGGCTTGGCCTGCTTGCCGGACGGCTTGCCGCCCCCGCCGGCTGCAGGTTGGCGACGAGGCTGACGAGGCTGTTCGCTCACGTGAAAGGTGCTCCGGGGTTACGAGGTACGAGGTGCTACGGGTGAGGAGAAGGAGGAGGAGGAGTACGGCTCGGTTCAGCCTACGTCGGCCCCGCCGAGCCGCTCGCCGGGAGCGATGCGCACCCCGCGGGCCCAGTCGGCGCCCTTCATCGGCTTCTTGCCCTGGGGCTGCACCCAGAGCAGTTCCACGGCGTGCGATCCGGTGCCGACGTAGAGGTTGTTCTTGGCGGGGGCCAGCACCCCGGGCTCCAGGTCCGTGCGGTCGCTCACCAGTCCCAGCGAGATCAGCTTGAGCCGCTCGCCGCGGAAGACCGTCCAGGCGCCCGGCGCCGGCGTGCAGCCGCGCACCACGCGGTCCGCGCGCATCGCCGGGGCCTTCCAGTCGATCCGGGCGTCCTCGACGGTGATCTTCGGGGCGAGCGAGATCCCGTCGGTGGGCTGCGGAACGGCGTGCAGGGTGCCGTCCTCGATGCCGTCCATGGTCGCGGACAGCAGTCCGGAGCCGGCGAAGGCGAGCCGGGTCAGCAGGTCGCCGCTGGTGTCGGTGGGACGGACCTCCTCGGTCAGGATCCCGTAGACCGGACCGGAGTCGAGGCCCTCCTCGATCTGGAAGGTGGAGGCTCCGGTGACCTGGTCCCCCGCCATGACCGAGTGCTGTACGGGCGCGGCCCCGCGCCAGGCGGGCAGCAGCGAGAAGTGCAGGTTGACCCACCCGTGGCGGGGGATCTCGATGGCGCTCTTGGGGATCAGCGCACCGTACGCGACCACCGGACAGCAGTCGGGGCCGATCTCGCGCAGCCGGGCCTGGAAGTCCGGGTCGCGCGGCCGGGCGGGCTTGAGGACCTCGATCCCGGCCTCCTCGGCGCGCTCCGCGACAGGGCTGGCGACGACGCGGCGGCCGCGGCCGGCCGGTGCGTCGGGACGGGTGATGACGGCGGCGACCTCGTGACGCCCGGAGGCGATCAGGGCGTCCAGGGCGGGTACGGCGACCTCGGGGGTGCCTGCGAAGACGAGCTTCACCGGTGTCTACCTCGCTATCTCGGCTGTCAGCAGCGCACCAGTCTATGGTCTGTCCGCGAGGGCGGCCCACCTGCGGTCATGCCGCCGCCGGGGTGGGGCCGCATGCGGGCCGTGAGGGGGCGTACGCACACACACGCGCCCCTCGCATATGCCGACACGCCCCCATAGCGTGACCTGGGCGCCGGGTGGCGCGTTGGTCAAGAGAGATTGACCTACACGGGCCGCGTTTGAACGGTGTCTGCGGCCCTATCCGCTCTTCAGCACCGGTTCGAGAGGCTTCTTCATGGCCGACCACGCCACCCACGACGCCCAAGCACGGGCCAGCCTGCACCTCCTGGTGCGGGACATCGAGCGGGTTCGCCGCCAGGTGGATGCTCTGCGTACGCTCACCGCCCAGCTCGGCAACGTGTACCGCCCGCGCCGCTCAGGTCCCTCCACGGGCTTCGTCGTCTACGGCCGGGCGCCCGCGCCCACCGTCCGCCTCGCGCAGGAGCTGCGGGACAGCGTCGAGACGCTGGTCACCGCCGCGGTGGACTTCGACCGCTCGCTCGGCTTCTCGTGGGACGCGGTCGGATCGGCGCTCGGCGTCACCAAGCAGGCCGTGCACCGGCGCTACGGTGCACGGCGCGCGCAGAGCGCCGAGTCCGCCGAGCGCGAGCAGCAGGCCGAGAGCACGACGACCCGGACGCTGGGTCCGCTGCCCACCGTCCCGGCGGCCCGCTCGGTCCCGCCGCAGCCGCTGCGCGAGGAGTCCCAGGCGGCGGCCGCGGGCGCGTCCCGCTCCGCCGCCTTCCCGGGTCCCCGCAACGGCTGACCCGTCCCCCGCCGCCGGGACGCCGACCCCCGACGGCCCCCGCCCCACCCCGCCCCCGGCGGAGCGACCCCAGGCCGCCCCACCGGGGGCGCTCGGCGTTCGGGCCGGAATGTGGCTGGTGTCGCCGGGCAAAGATCAGCCTCGCGGGCGTTTGGGGCGCGGGGCGTGGGGCGGAGCCCCGGGAAACGGCGGGGCGTCAGCCGATGTCCGGCGGGTCGATGCGGATCCGCACCGCGTCCGCCGCCGCCACGCCCCGCGCCAGGCGGGCCGCCTGCGCCGACTTCAGGGCCGCCGCCAGCGCAGCGCCACTGCCCGGCGGGACCCGGATCAGCGCGCGCTCCCCCGCGGACGGCTCCCCGCGCCGAGCCGGCAGCGGCACCGGCCCGAGTACCTCCGCGTCCGCCGGCAGGCCCGCACCGGCCAGGAAGGCCTCCACCGCCTCACCGCGCCCGGCCACCGCCGCCATCCGCGACACCGGCGGGAAACCGAGCTGGGCCCGCTCCGCGAGCTCCCGCACCGCATGCCCGACGGGGTCCCACCGCACCAGCGCCTGGACGGGCCGCAGCGTCGGCTCGGCGACCACGACGACCTGCCCGTCCCCCCGTACCAACGAGGAGGCGGCGATCCACCGCCGCAGCGCGTCCTCGCCCGCCCGCAGGTCGGGCCGGGTCAGCATGGCCCAGCCGTCGAGCAGCAGCGCCGCCGCGTACCCGGCGCCCGCCGCGACCGGTTCGGCGCCGGGGGTGGACACCACCAGCGCCGGCTGGTCCGGCACCTCGTCCAGCACGTGGTCGCGCCCGGAAGTCCGTACGGGCACGGCCGGGAAGGCCCGCCCCAGTTCCTCGGCGGTCCGCCGGGCGCCGACCACCTGGGCCCGCAGCCGGAAGGAACCGCACTCCTCGCAGTGCCACGCCGGCTCGGCCCGCCCGCACCACCCGCACTGCAGGTCCCGCGCGTCGGGGGCCTCCAGCGGCCCCGCGCAGACCGTGCACCGCGCAGGTGTCCGGCACCGCTCGCAGGAGAGCCGGGGCACATAGCCGCGCCGGGGCACCTGCACCAGTACGGGCCCGGTCTTGAGCCCCTCCCGTACGGTCTCCCACGCCAGGCTCGGCAGCCGGGCGGCCCGCGCCGCGCCGTCGCGGGCCAGCAGCTCGTCGCCGACGGTCCGGATCCGCGGGGCGCACGCCCGTACCGTCTCGCGGCTCGCGGCCAGCGGGCGCGCCCAGCCCGACTCCACCAGCTGCGCGGCCTCGACGGTGCAGCTGGTGCTCCCGGCGAGGAAGCCGCAGCCGTCGCTGACCGCCCGCAGTTCCAGGACCTCCCGGACGTGCGGGAAGGGGGCGTTGTCGTCGCTGTGGCTGGAGTCCCCGTCGTCCCAGACGGCGACCAGCCCGAGGTCCCGTACGGGTGCGAACATCGCGGCCCGGGTGCCGACGACGGCCCGCACCGAGCCGCGGCTCACGGCCAGCCACTGGCGGTAGCGCTTCTCGGGCCCGGACTCGGCGGTGAGCAGCGCGTGCCGCCCGTCTCCCAGCAGGGCGGTGAGCGCCGCGTCGACACGGGCGGCGGTGCGCCCGTCGGGTACGACGGCGAGGGCGCCGCGGCCGGAGGCGAGGGTGGCGGCCATGGCGCGGGCCAGCTCGTCGGCCCAGCCGGGGCCGGGCAGGGCGGTCCACACGGCGCGGGGCGCCCCGCCGGTGGCCAGGGCCCGCA
Source organism: Streptomyces sp. NPDC060028 (assembly GCF_042736725.1). Taxonomy (NCBI): domain Bacteria; kingdom Bacillati; phylum Actinomycetota; class Actinomycetes; order Kitasatosporales; family Streptomycetaceae; genus Streptomyces; species Streptomyces sp. NPDC060028. The sequence goes on from NZ_JBHWVJ010000044.1 coordinate 45,620, forward strand.
GGAAGCCCGGGCCGTTGCCGTACCGCTCCCAGCCGCCGGGTTCGGGGACGGCGGGCGGCGGCAGCGGCTCGGGCGAGGGCTTGGCCTCGGCGCGGGCGCTGCGCGCCGGCAGGGCGAGCTGGAGCACGTCGGCCAGGCTGCCGGCGTACCGGTCGGCGACGGCGCGGGCGAGGGCGAGCATGCTCGGGCCGAGCACGACTTCGGGCGAGACGACCTGGGCGAGGGCGGCGAGGGCGCCGCTGTAGTCGGACTCGGCGCGCCGCTCGACGATGAACCCGTCGATGAGTCCGCCGCCCTCGCGGCGGCCGCCGTGGACCTGGTGGGAGCCGGCGCCGAAGCGGACCCGGACGCGGACGCCCGGCCGGGCGCTCTCGGCGAGCTCGGCGGGGACGGCGTAGTCCCACAGCTGGTCGAGGTGGAGCACGCCCTTGTTGACGAGGATCCGGGCGACCGGAAGCTCCTCGGCGAGGGCGGCCCCCCGCCAGGTGCGGGGTTTGGCCTTGGGTGCCTTGGCCTTCGCCTCGGCCACCATTTCCCGGATCAGGGCGAGCTGTTCCGGCGGGGAATCGTTCGCGCTGCTCACACCAGCATTCTTACCAAACGCCACCGACAACGAACGGCCCCGGACCTGGAGAGTCCGGGGCCGTTCGGTTCGGCAGGGTCTTACAGACCGGCGGCGGCGCGCAGGGCGTCCACGCGGTCCGTGCGCTCCCAGGTGAAGTCCGGCAGCTCGCGGCCGAAGTGGCCGTAAGCGGCGGTCTGGGCGTAGATCGGGCGCAGCAGGTCGAGGTCGCGAATGATCGCGGCGGGGCGGAGGTCGAAGACCTCGCCGATGGCCTCCTCGATCTTCTGGACGTCGACCTTGGCGGTGCCGAAGGTCTCGACGAAGAGACCGACGGGCTCGGCCTTGCCGATGGCGTACGCGACCTGGACCTCGCAGCGCGAGGCGAGCCCGGCGGCGACGACGTTCTTGGCGACCCAGCGCATCGCGTACGCGGCGGAGCGGTCGACCTTGGACGGGTCCTTGCCGGAGAAGGCGCCGCCACCGTGGCGGGCCATGCCGCCGTAGGTGTCGATGATGATCTTGCGGCCGGTGAGGCCGGCGTCGCCCATCGGGCCGCCGATCTCGAAGCGGCCGGTCGGGTTGACCAGCAGCCGGTAGCCCTCGGTGTCGAGCTTGATGCCGTCCTCGACGAGCTGGGCCAGCACGTGCTCGACGACGAACTCGCGGATGTCCGGAGCGAGCAGCGAGTCCAGGTCGATGTCCGCGGCGTGCTGCGAGGAGACCACGACGGTGTCCAGGCGCACGGCCTTGTCACCGTCGTACTCGATGGTGACCTGGGTCTTGCCGTCGGGGCGCAGGTACGGGATGGTCCCGTTCTTGCGGACCTCGGACAGCCGGCGGGAGAGCCGGTGCGCGATGTGGATCGGGAGCGGCATGAGCTCGGGGGTCTCGTCGCAGGCGTAGCCGAACATCAGGCCCTGGTCGCCGGCGCCCTGCTTGTCGAGCTCGTCCTCGTCGCCCTCGACCCGCTTCTCGTACGCGGTGTCGACGCCCTGCGCGATGTCCGGGGACTGGGCGCCGATGGACACCGAGACGCCGCAGGAGGCGCCGTCGAAGCCCTTCTTGGACGAGTCGTAACCGATCTCGAGGATCTTGTCGCGCACGAGCTGGGCGATCGGCGCGTAAGCCTTCGTCGTCACCTCGCCCGCGATGTGCACGAGACCGGTGGTGATGAGGGTCTCCACGGCCACGCGCGAGGTCGGGTCCTCGGCGAGGAGCGCATCGAGGATCGTGTCGCTGATCTGGTCAGCGATCTTGTCGGGGTGACCCTCGGTCACGGACTCCGAGGTAAACAGGCGACGGGACACAACGCTCCCTGGGGTTGCAGCGGCTGCTGGCTGATCATTTGGCGGAACCACATCGGGGGCTGCGCCCGATCACGTTCCGGATGCAGTTTATCGGTCGCCACCGTACGCCGGACCACCCGTCTCGCTCTGTGGGAGGTGTGTGACCTGCGGCACTCCATTCTTGCGCAAGGACTTGCCCGCGGAAAGAGGCTCCACTCAGGCGCGTCGGAATGTGAGGCGAGCCGCGACCTGGTCCCAAATCACTTCGGCCAGCGCTTCCTTAGGACCGTAGGGAACCTGCGTCTCACCCCCGTCGGAGGCCAGGATGACGGCCTCGTTCTCCTCGGAACCGAAGGTCTTGGCTTCGCCGACCTCGTTCACGACGAGAAGGTCACACCCCTTGCGCAGGAGCTTGGCACGCCCGTTGGCGAGCACGTCGTCCGTCTCGGCGGCGAAACCGACCACGATCTGACCCTCCCGGGCCCGGTCGGCGGAGATCTCGGCGAGCACGTCCGGATTGCGCACGAGGGCGACCGGCGCGGGGTCCTCCCCGTCCTTCTTCTTGATCTTTCCGCCGGCGTACTCGGCCGGCCGGAAGTCGGCGACGGCCGCGGCCATCACGACGGCGTCGGCGTCGGCGGCCGCCTTGAGCACGGCCTCCCGCAGCTGGACGGCCGTGCCGACCCGTACGACGTCCGCCCCGGCCGGGTCGGCGAGTGCGGTGTTGGCCGCGACGAGCGTGACCCGGGCGCCGCGCGCGACGGCGGTGCGGGCGAGCGCGTAGCCCTGCTTGCCCGAGGAGCGGTTGCCGAGGAAACGGACGGGGTCGAGCGGCTCCCGGGTGCCGCCGGCGCTGATGACCACGTGTCGTCCGGCGAGGTCGGGCTCGGCCCCCGGGCGTGCCAGGACCCTGCGGCAGACCTCGTAGATCTCCTCGGGGTCGGGCAGCCGCCCCTTGCCGGTGTCCTTGCCGGTGAGCCGGCCGACGGCGGGCTCGATGACCACGGCTCCGCGCCGGCGCAGCGTGGCCACGTTCTCCTGGGTGGCGGGGTGCTCCCACATCTCGGTGTGCATCGCGGGGGCGAAGACCACCGGGCAGCGCGCGGTGAGCAACGTGTTGGTCAGCAGGTCGTCGGCGAGGCCGTGGGCGGCCTTGGCCAGCAGGTCGGCGGTGGCCGGGGCGACGACGACGAGGTCCGCGGACTGGCCGATGCGCACGTGCGGCACCTCGTGGACGGTCTCCCAGACCTCGGTGGAGGCCGGGTTCCCGGAGAGGGCGGCCCAGGTGGCCTCGCCCACGAAGTTCAAGGACGCGGCCGTCGGCACCACCCGTACCTCGTGCCCGGACTCGGTCAGCCGGCGCAGCAGCTCGCACGCCTTGTAGGCGGCGATCCCGCCGCTGACCCCCAGCACGACCTTCGGCTTACCCACCAGGCACTCCCCTTCAGGATCCGTCTCACTGTGACACCTATGGGGCCTATGACACACCACAGGCCCGGCAGATGTTCTGCCGGGCCTGTGGTGAAAGGAATTTCGGTGCCTTACTGAGCCGGGGCCTCGATGGCCTCGGAGGTCAGCAGACCCGCGTTGATCTCGCGCAGCGCGATCGAAAGCGGCTTCTCGTGGACGTGGGTGTCCACCAGCGGGCCGACGTACTCGAGCAGGCCCTCACCGAGCTGCGAGTAGTACGCGTTGATCTGACGCGCACGCTTGGCCGCGTAGATCACGAGGCTGTACTTCGAGTCAGTAGCCTCGAGCAGCTCGTCGATCGGCGGGTTGATGATGCCCTCGGGCGCAGTGATGGAAGAGGACACGCTCTACCTTCCGAAGATGGGTGAAAGATCAAGCATTGACCGATGCAAAAATCGATCAACGATCAGACAACTTCCATCAAGGCTAGCAGCTCGCGGGCCACGTCCTCGACGGAGGTGTTGACAAGGGTGGTGTCGAACTCGGACTCGGCAGCGAGTTCGATCTTGGCGGTGTCGAGCCGGCGCGCGATCACCTCGGCCGTTTCGGTGCCCCGGCCGGTGAGCCGCCGGACCAGTTCGTCCCAGCTCGGTGGGGCCAGGAAGACCAGCTGGGCCTCGGGCATCGACTCGCGGACGAGCCGGGCGCCCTGGAGGTCGATCTCCAGCAGTACCGGTTCGCCGTTCTCCAGGCGTTCCAGCACTGCGCCGCGCGGTGTGCCGTAGCGGTTGCCCGCGAATTCGGCCCATTCGAGCAGCTCGCCGTTGGCGATCAGCTTGTCGAACTCGTCGTCGTTGACGAAGAAGTACTGGACTCCGTGTCGCTCACCGGGCCGCGGCTTGCGGGTGGTGGCCGACACCGAGAGCCAGACCTCGGGGTGGACCTTGCGCATATGCGCGACGACCGTGCTCTTGCCGACCCCCGAAGGGCCGGAGAGCACGGTCAGCCGCGGACGAACCTCTGCTGCCATAGAGCGATTATCCAGCTTCTCGGGACTGCCTGAGAACGCCGGGGGAACTCCAGGCGACGCGTCAGCCGGCAGGAGTGCCGAACTCACGCTCCAGAGAGGCGATCTGGTTGGAGCCGAGACCTCGAACACGTCGAGACTCGGAGATGCCGAGGCGCTCCATGATCTGCTTGGCGCGCACCTTGCCCACGCCAGGCAGGGACTCCAGCAGGGCGGAGACCTTCATCTTTCCGATGACGTCGTTCTCCTGGCCCGTCTTGATGACCTCTTGGAGCGAGGCGCCGGAATGCTTGAGTCGATTCTTCACCTCGGCCCGCTCCCGGCGAGCCGCGGCGGCCTTTTCGAGCGCGGCTGCGCGCTGTTCAGGGGTAAGGGGCGGAAGAGCCACGCCTACGTCACCTCGGATGTCGAACTGTCGGATACGGACCAGCGGGGAGCCCGAAGGCACCACGCCAGGAGAGGGCCCGAACAGCGGTGTTGCTCGATCGCTGCTCGTTCACTCTGATCGGAGACTAGCGGCCATGACCGCTCCAGTCAGCGAGAACGGACGAAAAGTCCTGGTCAGCCTCCACTGAACCGTACATCACGGACAAACTACCCCGGTTTTGTCCGAGGAAAGACGTTCGAATTTCGTCAGGTGGGGCGACGAGCCCTCCGCCGGCCTCCCCGAAAGACCGAAATCCGGGTCCGGGGAGCGCCGTGCGCAGGTCGTGTCAGGCGGCCACGGCCTTGCGGATCTCCTCCGCGAACTCGTTCGCCGACGCGCGCAGGGCGTCCGCGTCCGGCCCGTGCTTCAGCACCCCCCGCGACACGTTCGGCACGACGTTGCGGACGGCCGCGCCGAAGACGCCCGGCAGGTCCTGCGCCGTCGCGCCCTGCGCGCCGATCCCGGGGGCCAGCAGCGGCCCGTTGATGTCCAGGTCGAAGGAGGAGAGGTCGCCGAGCGTGGCGCCCACGACCGCGCCGAAGGAGCCCATCGGCTCCGCGCCCGCGTTCTCCGCCGCCAGGTGCGCCAGCATCGTCGCGGCGACCGACAGCCCGTCGGCGCGCACCGCCCGCTGGACCTCCGCACCCTCCGGGTTCGAGGTGAGGGCCAGCACGAACAGGCCCGCCCCGGATTCCCGCGCCAGCTCCACGGCCGGCTTCAGCGAGCCGTAGCCCAGGTACGGGGAGACCGTCAGCGCGTCCGAGAACAGCGGCGAAGAAGGTGAGAGGAAGGTCTCGGCGTAAGCGGCCATGGTCGAGCCGATGTCGCCCCGCTTGGCGTCCATGACGACCAGGGACCCGGCCGCCCGCGCGTCCGCGACGGTCTGCTCCAGGACCGCGATGCCCCGCGACCCGAACCGTTCGAAGAAGGCGGCCTGCGGCTTGAACACCGCCACCGAGTCCGCCAGGGCCTCCACGACGGTGCGGGAGAACCGCTCCAGGCCCGCGATGTCGTCGTTCAGGCCCCAGGAGGCCAGCAGCTCGGCGTGCGGGTCGATGCCCACGCACAGCGGGCCGCGCGAGTCCATGGCGGCGCGCAGGCGGGCACCGAACGGGGTCACGGGGGTCACAGGGGTCACTGCGCGGCCTTTCGGGTCTCGGCGCCCACCGCGTCGGCGAGCGTCTCGTACGGGCTGGCGGCCAGGCGCGCGGCCAGGCCCTTGTGGATGGCGCGGGCGTAGAACGGGCCCTCGTAGATGAAGGCGCTGTAGCCCTGCACCAGGGTCGCCCCGGCGAGGATCCGCTGCCAGGCGTCCTCGGCGTTCTCGACGCCTCCGACACCCACCAGCACCAGCCGGTCCCCCACACGGGCGTACAGCCGCCTCAGGACCTCCAGGGAGCGCTGCTTGACGGGGGCGCCGGACAGCCCGCCGGTCTCCTTCACCAGGGACGGGTCGGAGCGAAGGCCCAGGCCCTCCCGCGCGATCGTCGTGTTCGTGGCGATGATGCCGTCCAGGCCCAGCTCCAGCGCGAGGTCGGCGACCGCGTCCACGTCCTCGTCGGCGAGGTCCGGCGCGATCTTGACCAGCAGCGGGACCCGCCGGTCCGTCACCACGCGGTCCGCGGCCTCGCGCACGGCCACCAGCAGCGGGCGCAGGGACTCGGTGGCCTGGAGGTTGCGCAGCCCCGGGGTGTTCGGCGAGGAGACGTTGACCACGAGGTAGTCGGCGTGGCGGGCGAGGCGCTCGGTCGAGGCGACGTAGTCCTGGACGGCCTCCTCCTCCGGTACGACCTTCGTCTTGCCGATGTTGACCCCGACGACGGTCTTGCCCCGTGTCTTCTTCTGCGCCGCCGTACGGGTGGCCAGGCGCTCGGCCACGGCCGCGGAGCCCTCGTTGTTGAAGCCCATCCGGTTGATCAGCGCGCGGTCCGGCACGAGCCGGAAGAGCCGCTTCTTCGGGTTGCCCGGCTGGGCCTGGGCGGTGACGGTGCCGATCTCGATGTGGTCGAAGCCGAGCATCGACATGCCGTCGATGGCGACGGCGTTCTTGTCGAAGCCCGCGGCGAGGCCGAAGGGGCCGTGCATCCGCAGGCCGAGCGCCTCGGTGCGCAGCGACGCGTGGCGCGGGGCCAGGGCCGCCGCCACGAAGGTGCGCAGCACCGGCGTACGGGCCGTGAGGCGGATCCAGCGGAAGGCCGTGTAGTGGGCCTGCTCCGGGTCCATCCGCTTGAAGACGAGGTTGAAGAAGAGTTTGTACATCGGCTGGAAGATCCCTCTGCGCTCATGAAGAGGGGGACACCCGTCGCGTCAGCGAATCCGGTGTCCCCCTCTCCTGTACGGGCTGCTAGTCGCGGGCCGCGATCAGGTGCTCGGCGTGTTCCTGGAGCGAACGGACGCCCACGTCGCCGCGGTTGAGCGCGTCGATGCCCTGGACGGCGGCGGCGAGCGCCTGGACCGTCGTCAGGCACGGGACGCTGCGCGCCACGGCCGCCGTGCGGATCTCGTAGCCGTCGAGGCGGCCGCCGGTGCCGTACGGGGTGTTGACGATCAGGTCGACCTGGCCGTCGTGGATCAGCTGGACGATGGTCTTCTCGCCGTCCGGGCCCTCGCCCTCGCTGAGCTTGCGCACCACGGTGGCGTTGATGCCGTTGCGGCGCAGCACCTCGGCGGTGCCGGAGGTCGCGAGCAGCTCGAAGCCGTGGGCGACGAGCTCGCGCGCCGGGAAGATCATCGAGCGCTTGTCGCGGTTGGCGACGGAGATGAAGGCGCGGCCCTTGGTCGGCAGCGGGCCGTAGGCGCCGGCCTGCGACTTGGCGTACGCCGTGCCGAAGACGGAGTCGATGCCCATGACCTCGCCGGTGGAGCGCATCTCCGGGCCGAGGACCGTGTCGACGCCGCGGCCGTGGATGTCGCGGAAGCGCGACCACGGCATGACGGCCTCCTTGACGGAGATCGGCGCGTCGAGCGGCAGGGTGCCGCCGTCGCCGGTCTTGGGCAGCATGCCCTCGGCGCGCAGCTCGGCGATGGTGGTGCCGAGCGAGATGCGCGCGGCGGCCTTCGCGAGCGGGACGGCGGTCGCCTTCGAGGTGAAGGGGACGGTCCGGGAGGCGCGCGGGTTGGCCTCCAGGACGTAGAGGATGTCACCCGCCATCGCGAACTGGATGTTGATCAGGCCGCGGACGCCGACGCCCTTGGCGATGGCCTCGGTGGAGGCGCGCAGGCGCTTGATGTCGTAGCCGCCGAGGGTGATCGGGGGCAGGGCGCAGGCCGAGTCGCCGGAGTGGATGCCGGCCTCCTCGATGTGCTCCATGACGCCGCCGAGGTAGAGCTCGGTGCCGTCGTAGAGGGCGTCGACGTCGATCTCGATGGCGTCGTCGAGGAAGCGGTCGACCAGCACGGGGCGGGTCGGCGAGATCTCGGTGGACTCGGCGATGTACGACTCGAGGCGGGCCTCGTCGTACACGATCTCCATGCCGCGGCCGCCGAGCACGTACGAGGGGCGCACGAGGACGGGGTAGCCGATCTCGTCGGCGATGGCCTTGGCACCCGTGAAGGTGGTGGCGGTGCCGTGCTTGGGGGCCGGCAGGCCGGCGTCGGCGAGGACCTGGCCGAAGGCGCCACGGTCCTCGGCGGCGTGGATGGCCTCCGGCGAGGTGCCGACGACGGGGACGCCGTTGTCCTTGAGCGCCTGGGCGAGACCGAGGGGGGTCTGGCCGCCGAGCTGGACGATGACACCGGCGATCGGGCCCGCGAGGGACTCGGCGTGCACGATCTCCAGCACGTCTTCGAGCGTCAGCGGCTCGAAATACAGGCGGTCGGAGGTGTCGTAGTCGGTGGAGACGGTCTCCGGGTTGCAGTTGACCATCACGGTCTCGTAGCCGGCGTCGCTGAGGGCGAAGGAGGCGTGGACGCAGGAGTAGTCGAACTCGATGCCCTGGCCGATGCGGTTCGGGCCGGAGCCCAGGATGATGACCGCGGGCTTGGTGCGCGGGGCGACCTCGGACTCCTCGTCGTACGAGGAGTAGAAGTACGGGGTCTTCGCGGCGAACTCGGCGGCGCAGGTGTCGACCGTCTTGTAGACCGGGCGGACGCCGAGCGCGTGGCGGACCTCGCGGACGACGTCCTCGCGCAGGCCGCGGATCTCGGCGATCTGGGCGTCGGAGAAGCCGTGGCGCTTGGCCTCGGCGAGCAGCTCGGGGTGGAGCTTCTCGGCGGCGGCCAGCTCGTCGGCGATCTCCTTGATCAGGAAGAGCTGGTCGACGAACCAGGGGTCGATCTTCGTGGACTCGAAGACCTCTTCCTGGGTGGCTCCGGCGCGGATGGCCTGCATGACGGTGTTGATGCGGCCGTCGGTCGGGCGGACCGCGGCGGCGAGGAGCTCGGCCTTGTCGCCGACCGGGCCGACGAAGGTGAACTGCGAGCCCTTCTTCTCCAGGGAGCGAAGGGCCTTCTGGAGCGCCTCGGTGAAGTTGCGGCCGATGGCCATGGCCTCGCCCACCGACTTCATGGTGGTGGTGAGGGTGGAGTCGGCGAGCGGGAACTTCTCGAAGGCGAAGCGCGGGGCCTTGACCACGACGTAGTCGAGGCTCGGCTCGAAGGAGGCCGGGGTCTTCTCGGTGATGTCGTTGGGGACCTCGTCGAGCGTGTAGCCGATGGCCAGCTTGGCGGCGATCTTGGCGATCGGGAAGCCGGTGGCCTTCGACGCGAGCGCCGAGGAGCGCGAGACCCGCGGGTTCATCTCGATCACGATGACGCGGCCGTCGACCGGGTCGATGGCGAACTGGATGTTGCAGCCGCCGGTGTCGACGCCGACCTCGCGGATGATCGCGATGCCGATGTCGCGCAGCCGCTGGTACTCGCGGTCGGTCAGCGTCATCGCCGGGGCGACGGTGATGGAGTCGCCGGTGTGGACGCCCATCGGGTCGAAGTTCTCGATGGAGCAGACGACGACCACGTTGTCCTTGGTGTCGCGCATCAGCTCCAGCTCGTACTCCTTCCAGCCGAGGATGGACTCCTCCAGGAGCACCTCGGTGGTCGGGGAGAGCGTCAGGCCCTGGCCGGCGATGCGGCGCAGCTCTTCCTCGTCGTGCGCGAAGCCGGAGCCGGCGCCGCCCATGGTGAAGGAGGGGCGCACGACGACGGGGTAGCCGCCGAGGGTGTCGACGCCCTGGATGACGTCGTCCATCGTGTGGCAGATGACCGAGCGGGCGGACTCGCCGTAGCCGATCTTGGCCTTGACGGCCTCGACGACGCCCTTGAAGAGCTCGCGGTCCTCGCCCTTGTTGATGGCCTCGACGTTGGCGCCGATGAGCTCGACACCGTACTTCTCGAGCACACCCTGCTCGTGCATGGAGATGGCGGTGTTCAGAGCGGTCTGGCCGCCGAGGGTCGGGAGCAGCGCGTCGGGGCGCTCCTTCGCGATGATCTTCTCGACGAACTCGGGGGTGATCGGCTCGACGTACGTGGCGTCGGCGATCTCCGGGTCGGTCATGATCGTCGCGGGGTTGGAGTTCACCAGGATGACCCGCAGACCCTCGGCCTTGAGGATGCGGCAGGCCTGGGTGCCGGAGTAGTCGAACTCGGCGGCCTGGCCGATGACGATCGGGCCGGAGCCGATGACCAGGACGGACTGGATATCGGTGCGCTTAGGCACGCTCGGCCTCCATCAGCGATACGAAACGGTCGAAGAGGTACGCGGCGTCGTGCGGGCCGGCAGCCGCCTCGGGGTGGTACTGGACGGAGAAGGCCGGCTGGTCGAGCAGCTGGAGGCCTTCCACGACCTGGTCGTTCAGGCAGACGTGGGAGACCTCGGCGCGGCCGTAGGGGGTCTCGGAGACCTTGTCGAGGGGCGCGTCCACGGCGAAGCCGTGGTTGTGCGCGGTGACCTCGACCTTGCCGGTGGTGCGGTCCTGCACCGGCTGGTTGATGCCGCGGTGGCCGTACTTCAGCTTGTACGTGCCGAAGCCGAGCGCGCGGCCCAGGATCTGGTTGCCGAAGCAGATGCCGAAGAGCGGGGTCTTGCGCTCCAGAACCCCCTGCATGACGGCGACGGGGCCGTCGGCGGTGGCCGGGTCGCCCGGGCCGTTGGAGAAGAAGACGCCGTCGGGGTTGACCGCGTACACGTCCTCGACGGTGGCGGTGGCGGGGAGCACGTGCACCTCGATGCCGCGCTGGGCCATCCGGTGCGGGGTCATGCCCTTGATGCCGAGGTCCACGGCGGCGACGGTGAACTTCTTCTCGCCGATCGCGGGGACGACGTACGTCTCCTTGGTGGCGACCTCGGCGGAGAGGTTGGCGCCCTTCATCTGCGGGGCTTCCAGGACGCGGGCCAGCAGGGCCGCGTCGTCGGCCACGGCCTCGCCGGAGAAGATGCCGACGCGCATGGCGCCGCGCTCGCGCAGGTGGCGGGTCAGGGCGCGGGTGTCGATGCCGCAGATGCCGACGACGCCCTGCTTGACCAGTTCCTCGTCCAGCGAGCGCTGCGAGCGCCAGTTGGACGGGACGCGGGCGGGGTCGCGTACGACGTAGCCGGCGACCCAGATGCGGGAGGACTCGGGGTCCTCGTCGTTGACGCCGGTGTTGCCCACATGCGGGGCGGTCATCACGACGACCTGCCGGTGGTACGACGGGTCGGTGAGGGTCTCCTGGTAGCCGGTCATGCCGGTGGAGAACACGGCCTCGCCGAAGGTCTCCCCCACAGCGCCGTAGGCACGGCCGCGGAAGATCCGACCGTCCTCCAGGACGAGTACGGCGGGAGCTTTGGCAGCTCCCCTGGTGGAGGTCGTCATCGTTCGGCGCCTTCCGTCGTGATGGATGAGTTCATGAGATTGACGGCTTCGACCCATGCGGCGTGTTCGGCCGCGCGGTCGGAGCGGAATCCGGAGTCGATCAGCCTGTCGCCGTGCGCCCATGTGACGACGAGCAGACCGCCCTCGGTGAGTACCTTGCCCGCGATTCCCTTGTCGAGGCGGGCGCCGCGCAGTTGCGCGGCCGGTACGAAGAAGTCGGTGGCACCCGGACGGACCACGTCGAGGCCCGCCTCGGTGAGCGTGAGCTCGACCCGGCTGCGGACGCCCAGACCGTGGGCGACGATCCGGTCGAGCCACTGCCCCGCGGTGGTGGACCCGTGGTACCGGCCGGTCAGGGCCAGGCGGTGCTCGGGGAGACCGCCGGGGGCGACGGGCAGCTCCGGCAGATCGCTCTGCAGGGTGCCGCGCCATTTCCAGCCCTGCCGCATCAGCCAGTACACGAAGGCGATGAAGACGAGCAGACCGATCACCCACGCGATGCGCGCGCCCCAGTCCGTCACCTCCGCCGACTGTCGTTCGGCGGCCTCGGCGGCCAGTTGGATCACTGCAGGTGTCACGCCAGCTTCCCGTCCACGACCGTTGCCCGGCCCCGCAGGAAGGTGTGCGTGACGCGACCCGGCAGCTCACGGCCCTCGTAAGGCGTGTTGCGGCTGCGGGAGGCGAAGTGTGCGGGGTCCACGACTCCACGGTACGAGGTATCGACCAAGGTCAGGTTCGCGGGTTCACCTGCCGAGACGGGCCGGCCGTGGTTCTGCAGGCTGCCGATGCGCGCCGGGGCGTGGGACATGCGCTCGGCGACGCCCGCCCAGTCGAGCAGTCCGGTCTCCACCATCGTCTGCTGGACGACGGACAGCGCGGTCTCCAGGCCCACCATGCCCATGGCGGCGGCGGCCCACTCGCAGTCCTTGTCCTCGTGCGGGTGCGGGGCGTGGTCGGTGGCGACGATGTCGATCGTGCCGTCGGCGAGCGCCTCGCGCAGGGCCATGACGTCGCGCTCGGTGCGCAGCGGCGGGTTGACCTTGTAGACCGGGTCGTACGAGCGGACGAGCTCGTCGGTGAGGAGCAGGTGGTGCGGGGTGACCTCGGCGGTGACGTCGATGCCGCGGGACTTGGCCCAGCGGACGATCTCGACGGAGCCGGCGGTGGAGAGGTGGCAGATGTGCACGCGGGAGCCGACGTGCTCGGCGAGGAGGACGTCGCGAGCGATGATCGACTCCTCGGCGACGGCCGGCCAGCCGCCGAGGCCCAGCTCGGCCGAGACGATGCCCTCGTTCATCTGGGCGCCCTCGGTCAGGCGGGGCTCCTGGGCGTGCTGGGCGACGACGCCGCCGAAGGCCTTCACGTACTCCAGGGCGCGGCGCATGATCACGGCGTCGTCCACGCACTTGCCGTCGTCGGAGAAGACGGTGACGCGGGCGGCGGACTCGTGCATGGCGCCCAGCTCGGACAGCTTCTTGCCCTCCAGGCCCACGGTGACGGCGCCGATCGGCTGCACGTCGCAGTAGCCGGACTCCTTGCCCAGGCGCCAGACCTGCTCGACGACGCCGGCGGTGTCGGCGACCGGGAAGGTGTTGGCCATGGCGAAGACGGCGGTGAAGCCGCCGGAGGCGGCGGCGCGGGTGCCGGTCAGGACGGTCTCGGAGTCCTCGCGGCCGGGCTCGCGCAGGTGGGTGTGCAGGTCGACGAGGCCCGGGAGGAGCACCTGGCCCTCCGCCTCGATGACGGTCGCGCCCTCGGCGGACAGGTCCTGCCCCACCTCGGCGATGGTCTCGCCGTCGATCAGGACGTCCTGCGCCTCGCCACCGAGCACCTTCGCGCCACGAATAAGGATCTTGCTCATCTTTACTTGCTCTCCTCGGTGCGGGGCGTGCTGGTGGTGGTGACGGCGGGCTCGGATCCGCCGAGCAGCAGGTACAGGACGGCCATGCGGATCGACACGCCGTTGGCGACCTGCTCGACGACCGTGCAGCGGTCGGAGTCGGCGACCTCGGCGGTGATCTCCATGCCGCGGACCATCGGGCCGGGGTGCATGACGATGGCGTGCTCGGGCATCCGCGCCATGCGCGCGCCGTCCAGACCGTAGCGCCGGGAGTACTCGCGCTCGGTCGGGAAGAAGGCGGCGTTCATGCGCTCGCGCTGCACACGCAGCATCATGACCGCGTCGGACTTCGCCAGCACCTCGTCGAGGCTGTACGAGATCTCGCACGGCCAGGTTTCGACGCCGACCGGCACCAGGGTGGGCGGGGCCACCAGGGTGACCTCGGCGCCGAGGGTGTGGAGCAGGTCGACGTTGGAGCGGGCCACGCGGCTGTGCAGGACGTCGCCGACGAGGGTGATCCGGCGGCCGTCGAGCCCCTTGCCGAGTCCGGCGTCCTTGCCGACCAGGCGGCGGCGCATGGTGAACGCGTCGAGCAGGGCCTGGGTGGGGTGCTGGTGGGTGCCGTCGCCCGCGTTGATCACGGGGGCGTCGATCCAGCCGGAGGTCGCGAGCCGGTAGGGGGCGCCGGAGGCGCTGTGCCGGATGACCACGGCGTCGACGCCCATGGCCTCCAGGGTCTGGGCGGTGTCCTTGAGGGACTCGCCCTTGGAGACGCTGGAGCCCTTCGCCGCGAAGTTGATCACGTCGGCGGAGAGGCGCTTCTCGGCGGCCTCGAAGGAGATGCGGGTACGGGTCGAGTCCTCGAAGAAGAGGTTGCAGATCGTGCGGCCGCGCAGGGTGGGCAGCTTCTTTATCGGCCGGTCCGCGACGCGGGCCATCTCCTCGGCGGTGTCGAGGATGAGGACGGCGTCGTCGCGCGTGAGATCGGCGGCCGAGATGAGGTGGCGCTTCATCCGGGTGCTCCGTAAGTCGGGGAGGGCAGACAGCGGGGCTGGCTGGAGGCACGGGCAGGGCAGGCTGCGGCGCGGGCCCGGGGGCCCGTGGCGCGTACGGGCTAGAGCCCGGCCGGCCGGTCGGTCCGCTGGCCGAGCAGCACGGCGTCTCGGCCGTCCTCCTCCTGGAGCTGGACCTTGACGGTCTCCCGCAGCGACGTGGGGAGGTTCTTGCCGACGTAATCGGCGCGGATCGGCAGTTCGCGGTGGCCGCGGTCGACGAGGACCGCGAGCTGCACGGCGCGGGGGCGGCCGATGTCGCCGAGGGCGTCGAGGGCGGCGCGGATGGTGCGCCCGGAGAAGAGCACGTCGTCGACGAGGACCACGAGGCGGCCGTCGATGTCGTCGCCGGGGATCTCGGTGCGGCCGATCGCGCGGGCGGGCTTCATCCGCAGGTCGTCGCGGTACATGGTGATGTCGAGGGAGCCGACCGGGATCTTCGTACCGGTGATCTCTTCGAGCTTGGCGGCCAGCCGGCGGGCCAGGTACACACCGCGGGTGGGGATGCCGAGGAGCACCACGTCGTCGGCGCCCTTGGCGCGTTCGACGATTTCGTGGGCGATGCGGGTCAGGACCCGCGCGATGTCCTGTGCGTCGAGTACGGGACGCATGGCATCGGAGAGCCCGGAGTTCTGGGCAGCGTTCTGAGTGTCCATGAAAAGGACCTCCTTCTCCGCCTCACGGGACGGACCTTAAAGGACGTCTGATCTACGCGTTCCACGGTACCAGGGGGATCGGGTCGAATTCGCATCGGGGCTGACCAGAGCCCCTCTAAGAGGGGGTTGGTGACCATTCGGCTTGACGCACCCAAGTAACGCTGCGTAACCTCACAGTGAGTTACCAGCCGCGCGGCGGAGCCGCTCGTCGTCACAGCGTCCGGGAGCCTTATGTCCAGCGAATACGCCAAACAGCTCGGGGCCAAGCTCCGCGCCATCCGCACCCAGCAGGGCCTTTCCCTCCACGGTGTCGAGGAGAAGTCCCAGGGCCGGTGGAAGGCCGTTGTGGTCGGTTCCTATGAGCGCGGAGACCGCGCCGTGACCGTCCAGCGCCTCGCCGAGCTGGCGGACTTCTACGGGGTGCCGGTTCAGGAGCTGCTGCCGGGTACGACTCCCGGCGGGGCTGCCGAGCCGCCGCCGAAGCTGCGCCTCGACCTGGAGCGCCTGGCCCACGTACCCGCCGAGAAGGCCGGACCGCTGCAGCGTTACGCCGCGACGATCCAGAGCCAGCGCGGCGACTACAACGGCAAGGTGCTGTCGATCCGCCAGGACGACCTGCGCACCCTGGCCGTCATTTACGACCAGTCCCCCTCGGTCCTGACCGAGCAGCTCATCAGCTGGGGAGTCCTGGACGCGGATGCCCGTCGCGCCGTGGCGCACGAGGACATCTAGCTTCCTGGGCCCAGGGCCAGCAGAAACGTTACCGGTGGGTGCCGGGGTGCCGAGAGGCGTCCCGGCACCCACCGGTTTTGTCGTACCCGCGCAGCCGGCCGCGCACCCCGCATTACGGAAGGGCGCCCCCCGCGCGCGCGGAGGGCCCAAAGCTAGGAAGCCGAGGGGCGCCTGCACCAGATCCATCTCGAAAGTTAACCAATCCAAGACCCCGAGACCAGGCCAAAA
>NZ_JBHWVJ010000045.1:0-59187 GCF_042736725.1 Streptomyces sp. NPDC060028
TCCGACAACGCGGCGAGGCGCCGTGCCGGGCGCCGCGACGCGGTGAACCTTTCCGATCACAGCACTAGCGGTGCGGCGGGGAGGCGAGTTTGCGGAAGTAGGTCCAGCTCGTCTCGTTCGGCTCGCTCCACTTCTCCGGGGCGTGGGCGAACTCCGGGTGGCGGGCGGCGACGTACGCGCGGGTGCGCTCGGGGACCTCGGCGTACGAGGACAGCTTGCGGCCCCGGCAGTGGAAGGTCAGCCCGCCGGGCCGCCGGCCCTGCGCCATCCAGGGAAGCCACGGGGACATCCGCGTCCACGACATGGTCGACGGGACACTGGGCGCGTCGGTGGTGAGGACGGACGCGGGGGCGAAGAACTGGAACATCTCCAGTGCCCGGTAGGTGTCGTCCGCCGAATTTTCGGGGAAGTCGGCGACCGGCAGCGGCGAGGGGTAGGCGAGCGGGACCTCCAGGCTGAAGCAGACCTGGTCGCCGAGCTCCGTCATGGGGACCGGGAACGGCCGCCACCTCTGGTTGGCCGGGTCGTTCCACACGTGGATGACCGGCTTGTCCTGCCAGGTCTCCAGGATCTCGCGGGTCTGCGGGTCGAGGTAGAACGCGGCTTCCCGGGTGAGGAGCTGGTACGTGCCCGGCGGCTCGTCCGCGGGGGCCAGCAGCCGGGCCACATTGATCCCCTCGAAGCCGAACAGCCGCTGGTAGGGCTCCCCCGGGGCCCAGGAGTACACGTCGCCCGTCCACCAGAAGGTCACCTCGTCGCCGTCGAGCGAGGCACGGGTCCGGGCGAGGGCGTGGAGCAGTTCGGCGGGAGTCATACCGCGTACTCTGCGCGGTCCGTGTCCGCCGCGGCAAGGACCGACATGGCCAACTCGCGGGGCGCCGCGGCGCATTCACGGCGGTCGCGCCGCCCGCTCCGCGGACGCCAGGTTGACGGCTGCGGCGGCCACCGGCAACCGTGATCGGCATGGGGAACGAACACCGACTGCTCACGCTGCTCATCTGCCTGGTCCTGGGCGGCGGACTCACCGCCGCCGTGCTCGGGGCCACGCGGGCAGCGGGTCCGCGGGCGGGCGCGCACTCCGCGCACCCCCCGCCCGGTGACCAGGTGGACATACGCGACGTCCCGCGCGGAGCGGAGGTGGCCCCGGCCGCCGGGCCCGACGCCTCGGCGGGCTCGGTCTCGGTGGACTGCGGCCGGGGCGAGGAGGGGCACTACAACGAGGACAACCTGGTGGTGTCGCCGGGGCTGCGCGCGGGCGCCCACCACACGCACGCGTACGTCGGCAACCTGTCCACGGACGCGATGTCCGACGACGCCTCCCTCGACGCGGCCGCCACGAGCTGCCGGGGCGGCGACCGCTCGACGTACTACTGGCCGGTGCTGCGCCGGCTGGACCGGCCCGGCGCGCGCCCGCACGAGGGCTCGGCGGGGCACGGCAACACGGGCGAGATCCTGCCCGAGACCTCGGTCTCCGTGGAGTTCCGCGGCAACCCGGTGAGCAAGGTGGTGCCGATGCCCCGGTTCCTGCGCGCGATGACCGGCGACGCGGTCGCGTACACGGCGGGCAGCGACGCCGACGTGCGGGCCCGCTGGGGCTGTTCGGGCTTCCCCGACCGGTCCACCACCCGCTACCCGCGCTGCCCCGAGGGCGACCGCGTCACCCGCACGCTCGTCTTCCCCAGCTGCTGGAACGGCCTCGACACCGCCAGTCCCGGGCAGCGCTCGCACCTGCGCTTCCCGGCGGCGAACGGGGTCTGCCCGCAGGGCACCTTCCCGGTGCCCGAGCTGCGCGTCTCCCTCGGCTACGAGGTGCCCCCGGGCGTGCCCGTCGCGCTCGACTCCTTCCCCGAGCAGCGGCACAGCCCGAAGACGGACCACGCGATGTTCGTGAACGTGATGACCGAGGCGCAGATGTCCCGCGTCGTGGACTGCCTCAACCAGGGCCGCGCCTGCCGCACTTGAGCGCCCGCACCGTCGAGGGCCGGCCGCGTGACGCGGGTCACGTGAACCGGGCCGGTCCGCGGCGCGTGTTCCGACCGCACCACGCAAGCGAGGAAGACGGAGAGGGTGAGATGGCCGGACCACTGTGGCCCCGCACTCGGCGGGGCTCGACCGATGAAACACTGATCAGGTCGGTGTACGAGGAGCACGGCCACGCCCTGCTCGCGTACGCCACCCGGCTGACCGGGGACCGGGCCGCCGCCGAGGACGTCGTACAGGAGACCCTGATCAGGGCCTGGCGGCATTCGGAGGTCCTGGTCAACGGGAAGGGCTCGGTGCGCGGCTGGCTGCTGACGGTCGCCCGCAACATCATCACCGACCGGTCCCGGGCCAAGGCCGCCCGGCCGCCGGAGGTTTCCGGTTCGCCGGCCACTCCCCCGGTGGAGGCGGACCACGCCGATTCCGTGGTGGACACGATGGCCGTGCTGGGCGCGCTGGACCAGCTGTCCGCGGAACACCGCGACGTGCTGACGGAGTTGTACTACCGCCAGCACAGCGTCGCCGAGGCCGCGGACAGCCTCGGCATCCCGGCGGGCACCGTGAAATCGCGCTCGCACTACGCGCTCAAGGCGCTGCGCCAGGTCTTCAAGGACGGCGCCGGCGCGAACCGACCGGGCAGGCCGCCCCAGCAGGCCGCCGGAATGCAGGAGGTGGTGGCATGAACGGGCAGCGGCACGAGGAGGAACTGCTCGGCCCGTACGTTCTCGGCGTCCTCGACGACGCGGACGTCCACCGGGTCGAGGAACACGTGGCGGGCTGCGTGCAGTGCCGGGAGGAGGTGACCGCGTTGCGGGAGATGGAGGCCGCGTTGGGCGAGGTGCCCGGGGAGGCGTTCCTCGACGGACCGCCGCCGCAGGGCGGTGATCTGCTGCTCCAGCGCACGCTGCGGCAGATGCGGGGTGAGCTGGCCGGTGCGCGGCGCCGCCGCCGGGGTGTGGCCGGGCTGGCCGCGGTGGCCTCGCTGGCGGCCGTGTTCTGGGCCGGGGCGCAGTGGGGCGGGAGCGACGGCGGCTCGCTGGCCCTGCCCCCGCAGCCGTCCCCGACGGTGTCGGCGCAGCCGACCGCGCCGCCTGCCGGGACCCGGGTGGCCTCGGCCACGGATCCGGACACGGGCGCGCGGATGACCGTACAGGTGACCCCGGCCGCGAAGTGGGTACGGGTGCACGCGGCGGTCGCGGGAGTACCGCCGGGCGAGCGGTGCCGGCTGGTGGTGGTCTCCCGCGACGGCACGCGCACCACCGCGGGCGGCTGGGTCGTGGGCAGCCAGGGGAACGGCGAGTCCAAGGGCGCGGCCCTGGACGGCACCGCGGCGGTCGACCCGGCCAACGTCCAGGCGATCCTCGTGGAGAACGAGGCGGGCCGGCGGTTCGTGTCCGTACCGGTGTAGCCGGGCGAGGGCCGCAACGCGGCGACGCGGCAACGTGACAGGGCCCGGGAGCATGTCCAGCTCCCGGGCCCCTGCTTGCCACCCAATTGCGCACACCGGCGGCTTTTAAGAGTCGCGGATCAGTGTGAGACCGACGTGTTCTGCCTTTGAACTACCGCGCCACGAGAAGAGGCGCAGGAGGGACTTGAACCCCCATCCGTCGATGTTCGTCCACGCTCGGTCGATCCGGTGTTCGGCGGCGAATACTGAGACTGGAGCGAGAATCTGAGTTTTACGGGGCCGCCTCTGCCAGGCTTGGGCCACCCCGGCTCGTAGTGCCGGGGGAGGGATTCGAACCCCCATCTGACACCCCTTGGTCAGCTTCAACATCAGTTTCAGCTTGCGCTCTCGCGCACCCCCGCTCGCACGGGGGCGATCATGGGGCTACCTGAACAGGTAGCCGAACACCGCGTCGCCGACCCGCTGGTCGGTGACCTCGGTGTTGTTGGCCTCCTCGCGGGCGAACTTGACGGCCTGCTGGAGCTTCTCCACGCGGTCGAGCAGTTCGTTGACCCGCCGGGCCGGCAGCGCGCCGGAGAACTTCACGGTCGTCCAGTACCCGACGGCAATGTCCTCGTAATACACCTCGACCTGCGCCGGATGCTTCTCCGTGGCCTCGGCCTTGACGTGGTTGCGCGGCACCTTCTTCGTCCGGATCGTCCGCACCGGCTCCGTCTTCCAGGAGTCCGTGGACGGGTCCAGGTTCCAGGACTCGGAGGCGTCCAGCACCGGCAGCTTGCGCACGAAGGTGTGCATGTCCGTGAGCTGCTTCTCCAGGAAGAGCAGGTACGGCACGGGCACCTGCGCCAGCAGGACCGTCCCGTCCACGACGACGTCCGCGGCGGCGGTGCGGTTCGCCCAGTCCTTCGTCGCGGTCACGTCGAACAGCCGCGTCAGCGTCCCCGCCGTGGCGCGCAGCGCGTCCTCGGCCTTGACCTGCACCCGCGTGGACTCGGGCGGCAGCTGCTCGCCCTCCTCGTCCTTGGGCTGGTACGTCCGCGAGATCCCGGCCAGCAAGGCGGGCTTCTGGACGTCGTGGTGAGCCTGGGTGAGCTCCTGGAGGGACTTGGACTTGACGCCCTTTTCCACTGCGATGATCTGATTCAGCTTCGGCACGCGGTGAACGTAGCAGCCCCCGGATCGGCGCCACATCCGAATTACCGCCGCTTGCCGCCGGGACCATGGACCGCGGACCGATCATCACATTGCGGTCCATGACATCCTGTGACGTCACAACTCGCCGGACGGGATCGGCGGACGACCGGGGAACATGGGGAAGGTCGATGAGGCTCTGCTTCCTGGTGGAGGAGCACTACCGCCACGACGGCATGCCGAACGAGGTGGTCCGACAGCTCCTGGCCTGGGGCCACCGGGTGGATGTGGTGCGCCCCGGCGGTTCACTGCTGCGCATGGCCGAGGTGGTGGATGCGGGCACCCATGACGCCTGGGTGCTCAAGACGGTCTCCGGCGGCCCCGGGCTGGCGCTGCTCGAAGCGGCCGCGGCGGCCGGGATGACCACGGTCAACGACGCGCGCTCGATCCGGGGCGTACGGGACAAGGCGCTGGCCGCCGCCATCGGCCACGGCCGGGGGCTGCCGCTGCCGCCGACCTACGCCGCCGCCCGGCCGGAACTGCTGGCGGAGATCCCCGCCGGCGAGTATCCGCTGGTCGTCAAGCCCGCCGACGGCAGCTCCGGGCGGGGCGTGCACCTGGTGTCCTCGCCGGAGCGGCTGGCGGCGATGCTCCCGGAACTGGCCGGCGAGGGCATGCTGATCGCCCAGCCGTACGTCCCGAACCCGGGCACCGACATCAAGGTGTACGCGGTCGGCGGGGAGCTCTTCGCCACCGAACGCTGCTCCCCGCTGCACCCGGACTCCTCCGTGAAGGAGCGCCGGGTGCCGCTGTCGGCCGAGGTGGCCGCCATCGCCGCGCAAGTGGGGGCGGTGTACGGGCTGGACCTGTACGGGGTGGACGTGCTGCTGGGCCCCGACGGGCCGGTGGTGGTGGACGTGAACGACTTCCCGAGCTTCCGTCAGGTG
The DNA here is from genome assembly GCF_042736725.1 of Streptomyces sp. NPDC060028. Classification (NCBI taxonomy): domain Bacteria; kingdom Bacillati; phylum Actinomycetota; class Actinomycetes; order Kitasatosporales; family Streptomycetaceae; genus Streptomyces; species Streptomyces sp. NPDC060028. The sequence goes on from NZ_JBHWVJ010000045.1 coordinate 5,467, forward strand.
CCCGACGCGGCGGCGCGGGTGGCCCGGGCGGTGCTCGAACTGGCGCGGACCGGCGGCTCGCGAGGCTCGCGAGACGCGGTCGGCGCGGGAGGCGCCTCGGACGGCACGACTGTCCCGGCCGGGCCGCAGCCCGCGGTACTCCCCCGGCAGCAGGGCCTACCGGGGGGCATCCCGCTCCAGGTCGCGGCGGGGGCGGGGGACGGCGGATGAGGATCGGCCTGATCACCGACAACCCCGGACACCCGCTGCTGTCGGCGGCCGCCGCGCTGCTCACCGCGGAGCACCGGGTGGAGGTGGTGGATCCGGGCGCGCCGGACGGAGCCCAGCGGGCACTGGCCGACGTATACCTTCTGAAGGCACACACCCCGCGGGCGCTGGTCCTCGCGCGGGAGCTGGAACGGCGCGGGGCGCCGGTGGTCAACTCCGCCGCCGCGACCACACTGTGCCAGGACCGGACCGAGATGGCGGAGCTGGCCGGGCGGGCCGGGCTGCCGTTCGCGGCGACCCGTACCTTCGACGCGCTCGCCCCGTGGGCCTCGGGCACCTCGCTCCGCTCCCCCGTGGTCGTCAAGAGCCGGCACAGCCGCCGACAGGACCTGGTCGCCCGCGCCGACGACACCGCGGCGCTGCGGGCCCTGGCGGAGAACTGGCCGGACGAGCCGGTGGTGGTCCAGCGGTTCGCGCCCAACAGCGGCTGGGACCACAAGCTCTGGGCGATCGGGGACCGCGTCTTCGCCGCCCTGCGCCGCTCCGAACTCTCCCCCGAGGGCCGCGGCCCGACCCTCCCCCTCCCACAGCCCCCGCCGGGCTGGGCCGAGCTGACCCTGCGGGTCGGCGAGGTGTTCTCCTTGGACGTCTACGGCGTGGACGTCATCGCCACGGCCGACGGCTCCCCCCTGATCGTCGACGTCAACGCCTTCCCCGGCATCCGCGACCAGCCGGGCGCCCCCGAGACCCTGGCGGAACTGACCCTCGACCGGGCGGCCAAGGCGTAGAACCGTCGGCCGGGACCCGGACGGGGGAACGCGTGGTGTCGCCGCGGCGCGGGGGTGGCGTGCCCGGGGAGGATCGGGGGATGGGCATCGTCGCGCCGGTCCTCCTCGCGCTGTCCGCGGCGCTCAGCAATGCCCTGGCCACCGTGCTCCAGCGGCGGGCCGCTCTCACCGTGCCGCAGAGCGACCGGTTCCGGCCGGGGCTGGTACTGGACCTGATGCGGCGGCCGGTGTGGGTCGCCGGCATCGTGGCCGTGATCGTCGCCGGCGCGGGGCAGGCAGCCGCGCTGGCGACCGGCCCGCTGGCCCTCGTACAGCCACTGTTCGTCCTGGAGCTGCCGCTCGCGCTGCTGATCGCCTCCCTGGCGGTGCGGCAGCCGCTGCCGGCGACGCTGTGGCGGGCGGTGGCGGCCGTGGTGCTCGGCCTCGGCGTGGCGATGGCCGCCGCGTCGCCGTCCGGGAACCGTACGCACGTACCGCTCGACCGGTGGCTGCCGGCGCTGGCCGCCTGCGGGGCCGCGGTGGCGCTGCTGGCCTGGGCCGGGCTGCGGCGGGGGCCGGGCCGCGCCCGGGCCGGCTGCTTCGGCGCGGCCACCGCCGTCTGCTACGCGCTCACCGCCGGCCTGATGAAGTCGGCCGTGTTCGTCCTCACCGACGACGGGCTCGGGGCGTTCCTGACCGCCTGGCAGACGTACGCCTTCGCCGCAACGGGCATCTGCGCGCTGCTGATGCTCGAACACGCCATGCAGGGCGGCCCGCTGGTCGCCTCGCAGCCCGCGCTCACGCTGGGCGACGCGACGGTCAGCGTGGCGCTGGGCGTGCTGCTGTACGAGGAGGACCTGCGCACGGGCTGGTGGCTCCTGCCCCAACTGCTGGGCGTGGCCCTGATCTGCGCCGGGGTCCTGGCCATGGCCCGGATCCCGCCCGCCGAACAGGGGGCGGGGCCTGATGGACCGGCGACATGAAGAGCCTGCCGCACCGCCTCTTCCGGGCACTCGAACGTTTCACCGCCGCGCACCCGTGGGACCACAACGCCCACCACCGCCGGTGGATCCTGCGCCGGCTCCCCCGGAGCGTCGAGCGGGCACTGGACGTAGGCTGCGGCACACGCGGCGGGAGCTGGCGAGCGGAAGGTGGACGGCGTGCGCGCGGTGGTCTTCGAACGGTACGGAGAGCGGGCCGAGGTCCGGGAGGTGCCGGAACCACGTCCGGGCCCCGGCGGGGTCGTGGTGCGGGTCGAGGCGACGGGGCTGTGCCGCAGCGACTGGCACGGCTGGATGGGACACGACCCGGACATCGTGCTGCCGCACGTCCCCGGGCACGAACTGGCCGGCGTGGTCGAGGCGGTGGGCTCCGGGGTCGTCAACTGGCGGCCCGGGGACCGGGTCACCGTACCGTTCGTCTGCGCCTGCGGCACCTGCGCCGACTGCGCGGCCGGGCAGCACCAGGTGTGCGCCCGGCAGACGCAGCCCGGATTCACGCACTGGGGGTCCTTCGCCGAGTACGTGCCCCTGGAGCACGCCGACGTGAACCTGGTGGCGGTGCCCGATGAGCTCTCGTACGCGACGGCGGCCGGGCTCGGCTGCCGCTTCGCGACGGCCTTCCGAGCCGTGGTCGCACAGGGGCGGGCGGCGCCGGGCGAGTGGGTCTGCGTGTACGGCTGCGGCGGGGTGGGACTGTCCGCCGTGATGATCGCGGTGGCGGCCGGGGCCCGCGTGATCGCCGTCGACACGGCGCCCGCGGCGCTGGACCTGGCCCGGAAGTTCGGCGCGGCGCACTGCGTGGACGGCGCCGGGCAGGATCCGGCCGCCGTCGTACGGGAGTTGACCGGCGGGGGCGCGCAGTTGTCGCTCGACGCACTGGGTTCGCCGGGGACGGCGGCGGCTTCGGTCGCCGGGCTGCGCAGGCGCGGCCGGCACGTACAGGTCGGGCTGCTGCCGGCGGCGGGCGGGGCGACCGTGCTGCCCATGGAACGGGTCATCGGCTGGGAGCTGGAGATCCTCGGCAGCCACGGGATGGCGGCGCACGCCTACCCGCCGATGATGGAGCTGGTCCGGTCGGGAGCACTGCGCCCGGACCTGCTGGTCACCGCCACGATCCCCCTGGAAGCGGCGCCGGCGGCCCTCGCCGCGATGGGCACGACCCCGGGCGGCGGGGTCACGATCATCCGCCCCTGAGTCCGGTCCGCCGGCGCCGACCGGGTCCGCCACGGGACAGCGGCGGGACAGCGACGGGGCCGCGGCGGTCAGGCCGCGGGGACGCGCACCCGGACGGCGGTGCCGAACCGGTCGGCCGTGACGGTCAGCCGGCCGCCCGCCTCGGCCGCGAGCAGTTGCACGATCAGCAGCCCGCGGCCGTGCTCGTCGTCCGGGTCGACCTCGGCGGCGGGATCGGGCAGCCGCGGCAGCCCGGGGGCCCGGTCGGCCACCTCCAGTTGCAGCCAGCCGCCGCCGAGGCGGGCGCTGACGCGCATCCGGCCCGGGGCGGCGGCGGCGTGCAGGACGACGTTCGCGACGAGCTCGCTGACGGCCAGCAGCAGGACGTCCGCGGTGTCGGCGGCGACCTCCCAGCCCTCCAGCAGGGCGCGGACACGGGCCCTCAGCAGCGGGACCGTGGCCGCGGTGGGCTCGGCGGTCCACCGCGCGAAGCCCCGGGGCGGGGCCTCGGCGGCCGGGGCCGGCGTCACGACAGGGCCGACACGGCCGACAGGGCTGACAGGGCCGACCGGGTCGACCGCGCCGGTCAGGGCGGCCATCGGGGACGCGGGGTGGGTGACGGCGGTGGTGTACATGGCGTGCTCCCAGAGGGGGGAGGGGCGACGCGCCGCCTGTTGTCTCGAGTAACTGGCCCGGAAGTCTGCCTGCATATGGGCTTGTGGTCAGCGGAAATGCGTCGCTAGAGTTGTGATTACACGTGTAACACGTTAAGTCTCCCCCGGTGCCCGCGCAAGCATTTCGGACAAACGTTACGAAGCCTGGGCCCGCACCGGACCCGCCGGCCACCGCGGCCGCGCCGAATCGGAAGGGCCGCAATGACGCAATCTCCTCCCACCACGCCCGGCATCCCCGGGCTCCCCGACCTGGCCGACATGACCTGGCCGCCCCCGCCCTACCGGCCCCCCGTACCGGCCGTGACGGACGAGCACGGGCTGCGCCGCTTCGACGGCATCACCTACGCCACCACGCCCGGCTACCGCCCCCGGCTGCTCGACGTACGGCTGCCCGCCGGCGAGGGCCCCTTCCCGGCGGTCGTCTGGATCCACGGCGGCGGCTGGCTGGAGGGCGACCGCCGCTACCCGCCGCCGACCGTGCCCGTGGAACTGCTGCACGGCACCGTCCTGGCCGCCGGGCTCGCGCTCGTCTCCATCGACTACCGGCACAGCCTCGAAGCCCCCTTCCCCGCCCAGCTGCACGACGTGAAGGCCGCGATCCGCTACGTCCGCGCGCACGCCGGCGACCTCGGCATCGACCCGGACCGCATCGGCGCCTGGGGCGAGTCGGCCGGCGGCCACCTCGCCGCGCTCGCGGGTGTCGTAGGGCCGGGCACGGCGGGCGCCGCGTGGCTGGAGGGCACGCAGGGCGTGGGCTCCGGCGAGAGCGGCGTGCAGGCCGTCGTGGACTGGTACGGCGTCTCCGACCTGGTCGCCCTGGCCGACCACCCCATGCCCGCGATGCCCTCCGAGGTCGAGTTCCCCGACCCGTACGAGGCCCTGCTCGGCGGCACGGAGGCGGAGCGGCCCTCGCTGGCCCGGGCCGCGAGCCCGGTCACGTACGCCGGGGCTCCGGGACTGCCGCCGTTCCTGCTGATCCACGGCACGCACGACGGGCTGGTCCCGTACAGCCAGAGCGAACTCCTCGCCGAGGCGCTGGCGGGCGCCGGGGGCGAGGTCACGCTGCGCCCCGTCGACGGGGCCGACCACATATTCCTCGGCTCCCCCGACATCGTGCGGATCGTCGGGGAGAGCGTCGAGTTCCTCGCCCGCCGCCTGGGCGCGAAGGCCTGACCCGGCGGTCCGTCGGTCCTGTTCCACCGTGGGGGCCGGCCCGGCCGCGCCCCCACGGGTACGTCGATCACCACGAGCCGCGTCCGCCCCGACGGGCGCGGTCCCCGAGAGGCACTCATGTCCAGGAACCCCGTCACCTCCCCCGGCCGGCCCGGCGCCGCAGCCCCCGCCCCGGCGCCCGTCCCCGCCCCGGCGCCCACACCGTCCGGGCGGAGGAGCCCCGGCACGCTCGTACTCGGGCTGCTGCTCCTCGCGGGCGCCGGGCTGTCGGCCCTCCTCGTCCGGCCGGACGCCGCGCACCCGCCCTTCCAAGGCATCGACGACCGCTGGCTGTCGTGGACGGGCGGTCCGCACGACGGGCTCCCCGCCGCGGTGGCGTCGGCCCTGAACTGGTTCGGCGCTCCCCCCGGGGCCGTCGTACCGCTCGCTCTTCTCGTGCTCCTGCTCGTACGCGGGCGCCGGGTGTCGGCGGGCTTCCTGCTCGGCGCGTACCTGGTCGGCAACATGCTCGTCGTCCAGGGGCTCAAGCACCTGGTGGACCGGCCGCGCCCGGAGAATCCGCTGGTCCGGGTGGACCACGGCTCCTTCCCGTCCGGCCACGCGGCCGGGGCGGCGTTGCTGGTCGTGATCGTCGGCGCGCTGCTGGTGCCGGTCGCCCGCCGGCCGGCTTGGTGGGCGGGGGGCGCGGTCTTCACGCTGGCCATGATGTGGAGCCGTACGTGGCTGCATGCGCACTGGCTCAGCGACACCGCCGCCGGGGCGGCCGCGGGGGCGGGGGCCGGGCTGCTGACGTGGTGGCTCTTCGGCCCCGCGCTGGCCCGGGAAGCGGAACGGGGCCGAGGACGGGGGCGGGGACGAGGGCACGGCCCGGGAAGCCGGCGGGAACGGCACCGGATGCCCGGGGCGGGCCGCGACCGTCGGGGGGCGGCCGCGGACACGCCGGAGCCCGCGCGGCACTGACCGGCGGCGGGGCGCCTGAGCTGAGGGGCGGGCGGCGGTTTCCCCCGGCCCCTCAGGACGGGCCGGGGGCGGGTTTGCCCCGGCCCCTCAGGACGTACCGCGGTGGACCAGGACCGCCTCGGTGGGCCGGACCGGTTCCGTGGTGCCGGTCTCGACCAGCTCGTGCAGGGCCCGTGCGATCTGCGCGGCCGCCGGCAGATCCAGCCGGACCGTGGTGAGCGGGGGCTGTTGCAGTGCGGACAGGATCAGATCGTCACAGCCCACGAGGGCCACGTCGTCCGGTACGTCGATGCCCTCGGCCCGCAGCGCGTACTGCAGGAGGGCGGCGTACTCGTCGTTGTAGGCGAAGACCGAGTCCAGACCCAGGCTCGGCCAGCGCCGGGCGAGGGCCGCCGCGGACTCCCGGGTGTAGCCGAGTTCCACCGGCGTGACCGTGGCCATGTGCCGCGCGGCGACCGACTCGGCGCCGGCGAGGCGGGGTTCGGCGAGCGTGGCGAGGCCGCGCTCCTGCGGCATGACCACGCCGATCCTGGTCCGGCCGCGGGCGATGAGGTGCTCGGCCGCGGTCGCGCCGATGCGGGCGTGGTCGAAGCCGATGGTGTGGACGTCCGGTACGGGGCGGGCGCTGAAGGCCAGCAGTGCGCGTACGCCGGCGCGGCGCAGGAGTTCGGCGGCCTGGGCGGTGAAGTGGTCGCCGTCCAGGGCGATGACGGCCGCCGGGCGCAGTTCGGCCCAGGCGCGGGCGGCGTCGAGCGGGTCGGCGAAGCGGCCCGCGTGGAGGACCGCCGTGTAGCCGAGGCGGTCCAGTTCGGTGTTCAGGTCGTCCACCCAGTCGCTGGCGAGGCGGCCGAACGCGGAGATCGAGGCGGGCATCAGGACGAGGTTGCTGCGGCCGGCGCGCAGGGAGCGGGCGGCGGCGTGCGGGACGTAGCCGAGCTGCGCGGCGGCGTCGAGCACCCGGGCGCGGGTGGCGGCGCTGACGCGGTGGCCCTGGGTGTCGTTGAGCACGAAGGAGACGGTGGCGCGTGACACCCCCGCCAGCCGAGCCACGTCGGCGCTGGTGATCGTCGCGGGGGTGTGTGTCTGCCTGGGCATGTGGTCCTCGTCTCCCTGCGGCCGACCGACGCCTTTCCACCCAGGTTACACGAGTTAGATCACCGGAACCGGATCACTCCTGGTCAGCCGCGCCGCCCGCCCCGGCCCCCTGGGCGCCCGCCCGGCCGGCCGAGTCGTGCAGCCGGCGCGAGGGTCCGGCGAGATCACCGAGAGCCGCGACGACGGAGTCGAAGCGCATGGTGGTGCGGGTGTCCTTCTCGTACGGGTCCCACTGCGGCATCGCGGGGTGGTTGGGGTCGCCGGTGCGGACGAAGGCGATCCACGCCTCGTGCATGGTGTGCGCGAGGCCGTCGCGGGTCGCGGGGGCGAGGCCGGCAAGGAAGGGGGCGTGCGACCACCGGTCGAAGTTCGCGAAGACGAAGGGCAGTTCCAGGCAGTGCGCGGCGCCGAGCCGGCCGCCCAGGGCAGGGGTGGGGAGATCGAACTGGTAGGCCCAGACGGGGCGGCCCGACTCCGCCCGCCGCTCCGCGAGCCGGACGGCCGGGACCCGGAACAGCTCGTCCGTGATCAGGTCCATGAGCACGTCGGCCGGACGCGCACCGGGCCGGGCGCGCTCGTACGCGGCGTACACCGCGGGGGCGGCTTCGCCGCCGAAGGTGTCCGCGATCCGGTCGGTCACCTGCTCCCGGGTGGCGGCGGCGTGGCCCGGGTCCAGGGCGAAGCCGAAGTTGGCTTCCTCCCGCGTCCAGCCGATCATCACGTCGATGTCGGCCGCGGCGCCGTGCAGCAGGGATTCCACCGGGTGGCGGGCGACGGCCGCGCCGTCGATCACGGGCAGGAAGGGCGTCGGCCAGTAGCCCCAGCGCGTCGTCAGCGCGAAGAGCCCGCCGGTGGCGCCGATCAGTGCGGGCCAGGGCAGGGCGCGGAGCTCCTCGACGGTCTTGGCGCCGGCGATTTCCAGGTAGGCGTCGGTACGCTCCCGGCAGCCCTCGGGGTCGGGGAGGTCCAGGCCGAAGGGCGGGCTCTGCAGGATCACGCGGCGCATCAGCCCCCGGGCCTGCGGGTGGCCCGCGAGGGCCGCGGTGGACATGGCGCCGCCGGACTGGCCTGCGACGGTGACGGCGTCCGGGTCTCCGCCGAAGGCGGCGATGTTCTCCCGTACCCAGCGCAGGGCGGCGAGCTGGTCGGTGAGCCAGTGGTTGCAGCCCCCGTCCTCGGCGTCGAGCCCGAGGTAACCGAGGGACCCGATGCGGTAGTTGACGCTCACCACGACGAGGTCTCCGTCGCGCGCGAAGGTCTCGCCGGAGTAGTTCGGCAGGGATCCGGAACCCGAGACGAAACCGCCGCCGTGGATCCAGACGAGCACGGGGCGGGGGGCCGCGTCGGGTGCGGGGGCCTCGGGCGTCGTAGGGGCCGCGGGGGCCGCGGGGGTCCACACGTTGAGGGTCAGGCAGTCCTCGTCGAACGGCGGTGACCCGTGTCCGCCGAGGACGGGGTCGCCGCCCTCCATGTACATCTGCGGCGCACTGGGGCCGTCGGCGGTGGCATCGCGCGTACCGCTCCAGCCGGGGTGCGGCTGCGCGGGTCGCCAGCGGAGCTCGCCGACCGGAGGCAGGGCGTACGGGACGGCCCGGAACACGGCGACCCCGTTCTCGATCGCACCGCGCAGCCGGCCTGCGGGCAGGTCCACCACCTCGGGGTCCGGGCCTGGGATGTGAGCCATGCGCAAATCCTTCCTGGGCGGCGCGTCGGACGCACGCCGACCCGGTCGAGACTATGGCGGAAATTGTACGACCGTCAATGATTCGCGATAACTGTTGGGCTCAGAGCCACAGACTGTTCGAGGCGGCGCGTTCCGCCTCGGCCTCCAGCAGGCGAGCGAACAGCCGCCACAGCAGCAGGCAGGTGCCGATGCCCGCGAGGGCCCCGGCGAGGGTGTCGCTGAGCCACTGGGCGTGCAGCCAGGTACGGCTCCACATCATGGCGAGCACGTACGCACCCCCGGGCAGCCACCACCAGCGGCGGGCGCGCGGCGGGAAGAGCACCACCGCGGCGGCGATCACCAGGGTGACGGCGCTGAAGACCTGCCCCGAGGGGAACGAACCGTCGTTGACCAGGACCCACGGATGCGGCGGACGGGGGCGGTCGACGAGTCGCTTGAGGGGCAGGACCAGCAGGATGTTGGCGCCGATGGCGGCCGAGAAGACGAACAGGGCCGACCGCCAGCGCCCGTAGACACAGAGGCAGCCGATCAGCGCGAGCGGCAGCACCGTGCCGAGGGGGCCGCCGAGCCGGTCGAGCAGCGTGGCGAAGGTGGCGGCGGCCCCGCGCGGCGAACCGATCACCCAGGCGGCCCAGCGGTCGTCAACCCCCTGGAAGAACGGGGCTCCCCCGCCGGACAGCAGCAACCCGGTCACCAACGAGCCGAGCAGCAGAGCGGATCCGGACACGACGGCATGCCGAGGCGGCGCCGCCGGAACGTAATGCCGGGGCGGCGGCGCGGCGAAGGGAGAGGAGTACATGGCAGACCTTTCACGAAGGCTCCCCGGCACTGGGGACGCGCGGGGAACGCGAAGCGGAGGAATCGGGACGGGGACGGTGGACGCGGAGCGGCAGCGCAGCCCCGCGACCCGGAACGGCCGCCGCGGGACGGGGCCAGGGGCGCCAGGGGCGCCGCAACCGGGACGGTGGCGCGGGGAGGGGACAAGGGACGCGGGGTTGGGAGCGGGCGACACGGATACGGGCCGCGGGGAGTGCGCGGCACGAGTAACGCGGAGCAGCAGGACTCGCAGGCAGCGGAGCGGGCGCGTGGGACGGGGACAGGGGAGGCCGGAAGGGGACCGGGACCGGGGCAGGAGACGCCAGACGCAGAACAAGGGGCCGGGAGCGTGAGCGGGGCAGCTAACGCAGGACGGGGACAAGGGACCGGGCAGGGATGGGGAACCGGAGGGCGGCTCCCCTCCGCGCAGCGGGGCGGCCGGTCGGCGGGGAGGACGCCCCCCTCCGCGCGGCAGGGCGGCCGGTCGGCGCCGGCGAGCCCTGGAGCCCGCGCCGACCGCCCGCCACGCCGGGCCCCGGGTTCCGAGACACGCGACCCTGCGAGCGACCGAATCCGGTGCGGAGCCGTATGGCTCCGCAGGTTGGGATACCGCCCGACTCCGGAACCGCCGGCCCCGAATCCGCGGGGTACGCGGCAAGGCCGTGATTCCGGGACCGCCGGCACCCAAGCCGCGGGGTGGGCGGCCGGCCGTGGCTCCGGGACCTCCGACACCCAAACCGCAGGGTGCGCGGCAAGGCCGTGACCCCGGAGCCGCGGCACCCAAACCGCGGGGTACGCGGCAGAGCCGTGGCTCCGGGACCGCCGACACCGAAGCCGCAGGGTGCGCGGCAAGGCCGTGACTCCGGGACCGCCAGCACCCAAACCGCGGGGTGCGCGGCCGGGCCGTGGCGCTCGGAGCAGGGCCGCCACACTGCGGACCGTCGGGCAACGCGCCAGCCGTACGGCAGCGCCCGCGGCACGACCCTCCCGGCGGTAGCCGGGGGAACGCCGCGCCGCACAGCCCCGCCGCACAGCCCCGCCGCAGAGCGGGGCCGCACAGCGGGGGCCCGGCCCTGCGGCAAAGCGGCGCCGACGGCACGCACCTCCCGGCGATGGCCGGGCCAAGGCCAGGGCCAGGGCCAGGCCGTACGAGCCGCGCCGGGACACCTCACTCGGCGCCCCGGACAGGGGCCGAGCCGGCGGGACGGAGTATTGCGGAACCGTGACCGCCGCCACAAGGGCAAGAGGGTTTCGAGACGGGATTGCCCAGGTCAGTGGCCGCAATCCGATGGTTACACGTGCCTAACCAAGCCTTCACGCCTCGGTCACGATCTGCACAACGACCTCCCGCAAGCCCTGGCGGAGCCCCCGAATGGGTGCTACACAGTGTCCAGCGCCGCTGGTGACACGTGTAACAACACCTCAAGTCCGCGCCCCGGGTCGCGACACCGCTGCCCTCTCCCCCACCCCCGCGTTCTCCCCGCTCCGTCCCCCGAGGAGTCGTCATGGCCACGAACGAGATCACCGACCCGCCCACCGCCCCGCCGGCCCCGCAACCGCCCCGCCAGCGCGGGCTCCTGCCCCTGCTGCTCGTCGCCAACTCCGCGATGATGGCGGTCTACATGGGTGTCGGATCCGTCCTCCTCCCCACCCAGATCGCCGCGATCGCCCCCGATGACAAGGTCGCCGTCCTCGGCCTCATCGGCGGCGTCAGCGCGATCTTCGCGACCGCCTTCAACCCCATCGCCGGAGCCCTCTCCGACCGCACCGGACGCCGCAGCCCCTGGATCCTCGGCGGCGCCCTCGCCTCGCTCGCCGGCCTCGCCTTCCTCGGCAGCGTCACCACCGCGCTGCTCGTCGGCATCGGCTGGTGCCTGATCCAGGCGACCATGAACATCTACCAGGCCGCCGTCACCGCGATCGTCCCCGACCGCATCCCCGCCGTCCGCCGCGGCACCGCGTCCGCCCTCGTCGGGCTGGGCCTGCCGATCGGCGGCACGGTCGGCGTGCTCGTCGCCTCGCAGACCGTCGGCCACCTGCGCACCGGCTACCTCGTCTTCGGCGCGATCGTCGCCGTGGCCGCGCTGCTGCTGACGACCTTCTGCCGCGACCTGCCCCGCACCGAGCCGGCCCCGGCCCCCGCCGCCCGGCCCAAGGGCGCCCAACTGGCCGCGTTCCTCTCCTCCTTGGCCCACCACGACTTCCGCTGGGCCTTCATAGGCCGCGCCCTCATGGTCCTCGGCTACTTCTCCGTCGTCGGCTACCAGCTGTACATCCTCGACGACCACATCGCCCTGCCCGACGGTCTCTCCCCCGCCTCCGCGATGGCGGCCCTCACCCCCGTGTCGATGGTCGCGATGGCGCTCTCCACCGTCGTGGGCGGCCTGCTCTCCGACCGCTGGAACCGCCGCAAGGTGTTCGTCGGCGTCTCGGCCGCCCTGGCCGGGCTCGTCATGGTGGTGCCCGTGATCAGTCCGACCTGGACCGGCATGCTCGTCTTCAGCGCGCTCAACGGCCTCGCCTTCGGCTGCTTCATGGCGGTGGACACCGCGCTGGTCACCCTGGTCCTCCCCCGGGCCGAGGACGCCGCCCGCGACATGGGCGTCCTCAACGTCGCGAACGCCGGGCCGCAGATCATCGCCCCGTTCGTCGCCTCCGCGATCGTCACCGGGCTGGGCGGATACACCCCGCTCTTCCTGGCCGGTGGCGCCCTCTCGCTGATCGGAGCGCTCGCCATCCTCCCGATCCGCAGCGTGCGCTGATCCCCTCACCACCCCCCGCACCACCCCCCGTACCCACCCCCCGTACCCACCCCCCGTACCCACCCCCCGTACCCACCCCCCGTACCACGCCCCGTACCCACCCCCCGCACCCACCGACCCACCCATCCGCACATCCCTCCGAAGGAGCACTCCGTGAGACACAAGCGAGTTCTGCCACTGGCCGCGCTGATGCTGTGTACGCCGGCCCTCGCCGGTACGGCACCGGCCGCCGCCGCCCCGCAGACCGCGCCCGCAGCCCCGTCGGCGCCGCTGCGGATCCTGCTCACCAACGACGACGGCTACAACGCACCCGGCATCCGCAAGGCCTTCGCCCGCCTGACCGCCGCCGGGTACGACGTCACCATCGTCGCCCCGCTCACCAACCAGAGCGGCACCGGCACGAAGATGGCGAGCGCTCCCGCCATCGCCGTCCAGCACCCCGAGCCGAAGGTCTGGGCGGTGGACGGCACCCCCGGCGACTCGGTGGCCTTCGGCCTGGCCGAGGTGTTCGAGGGCCGAGCCCCCGACCTCGTCGTCTCCGGCACCAACTTCGGGCCGAACCTCGCCTCCCTCGCCACCCACTCCGGCACGGTCGGCGGCGCCGTAGCCGCGCTCGAGTACGGGGTGCCGGCCATCGCGCTGAGCACCGGCGGGCTCGCCGTCCCCGATCCGGTCGCCACGGTCAACGCCATGGATCCCACCGTCGACTTCGCGGTCAAGCTGATCGACCGGCTGAGGACGCGCGCCCGCAGCGGTCCGCTGCTGCCGAAGGGCGTCGGCCTGAACGTCAACCACCCGGTCATCGGCGCCGACGGCAAGGGCGTCGCCCGCGGTGTCGCCACGACCTTCCAGGATCCGCAGGCGCCGCTCCGCCCGGACTTCACCGACTCCGGTGACGGCACCTGGAAGGTGAACGTACGGCTGAGCGTCCAGCCCGCCGCGAAGGGCGGTGACGTGGAGGCGGTGAGCGCCGACCGGATCGCCGTCAGCCCGATGAACGCCGACTGGAACACGGGGCCGGCCGACTTCGCGGTGACCTCCGCACTGCTCTCGGGACTGCGCCCGTAGCCTCCCCCGGCCGGCGGGCCGGGGCGGGAGCGCGCACCGCTCCGCCCCGGCCCGTCCCTACCCCAGGACGACTGATGAAGCGGTTCCCATCAGCAAGGCCCCTGCTCGGTACGGCACTTGCCCTGACGACCTGCGCCGCGCTGCTCGGCTCGGCGGCCCCCGCCGCCGCCTCGCCCGGCAGCCCTCCCCGCCCCCGCGTCACCCTCGCCCAGGGCACGCTCCGCGGCCAGACGCACGACAGCGCCCAGGAGTTCCTCGGCGTCCCGTACGCCGCTCCCCCGGTCGGGGAGTCCCGGTTGCGTGCACCGGCACCGCCGCAGCGTTGGAGCGGGGTGCGCGAGGCGACCCGACAGGCGCCCGCGTGCCTGCAGTTCTCGCCGTTCGGGCTGCGGGATCCGCAGGCCGTCAGCGAGGACTGCCTCTACCTGGACGTGTACCGGCCGCGCACCGCGCACGCCGGAGCCCGGCTTCCGGTGATCGTGTGGCTGCACGGCGGCGCGTACAGCCAGGGCACGGGAACCCAGTTCGGCGGCCGCACGATGGCCGATCTCACCGGCAGCGTGGTGGTCAGCATCAACTACCGTCTGGGGCAGCTCGGTTACCTGGGCCTGCCCGAGCTCGCCGGGGAGAACGAGCGGCGTTCCGGCTCCTTCGGGCTGATGGACCAGGTCGCGGCGCTGCGCTGGACCCGGGAGAACATCGGCGCCTTCGGCGGCAACCCCGGCAGCGTGACGGTCTCCGGGCAGTCCGCGGGCAGCGGTTCCGTCTGCGCCCTGCTGGCCGCCCCGTCGGCCGCGGGCCTGTTCCACCGGGCCGTGCTGCAGAGCGGTCCGTGCACACTGCTGCGTACGCCGGACAGTGCGCGGGCCGCGACCGAGGCGCGGGCCTTCGCCTCCCGGGCGGGGTGCGCCGAGCCGGCCGCGGTGGCGGCCTGTCTGCGTGCCGCGACGGGCCCGGCGCTGGTCGAGGCGGCCCGTACGCTGCCCACTTCGGGTCCGGCGTCGGGTGACGGGCTGCTGCCGCTCGACCCGGCCGCCGCCATCGGGGCCGGGGCCTGGAACAAGGTGCCGGTCCTGATCGGGAGCACCCGCTCGGAGGCACGGATGTTCGTCGCGCTGTCGCAGCCGTACCTGACGGCGGACGAGTACACCGCGCAGGTCCTGGCGGGTTACGGGGCTTCGGGGGCGCAGGTGCTGGCCCGCTATCCGCTCTCCGCCTACGGTTCGCCGTACCTGGCGATGTCGGCCGTCATGACGGACTCGACCTTCGCCTGTCACACGGCGTGGACGGCTCAGCTGTTCGCCGCGCAAGTACCCACGTACGTCTACGAGTTCGACGACCCGGACTCACCGACGCTGGCCGGTGCGCAGGTGCCCGGCCTCGATGAGTCGAACGCGCACAGCGCCGAGCTGGCCTATCTGCACGACTTCACGATGGGCGAGCGCCCGCTGACCGCGGCGCAGAGCGCGCTGGGCACCCGGATGAAGCGGTACTGGGGTGCTTTCGCCCACTTCGGTACGCCGGTGGTGCCGGGGCAGACCCGCTGGCCGGCGACCGACGGCCGGGGTACGGCCCTGACCCTCAACCCCGGCTCGACGCAGTCGAGTTCGACGTTAGCGGCGGACCATCAGTGCGGCTTCTGGGCCGCTCAGGCCCGGCTGGCCTAGGCAGTGGCGGCGGCCCGGTTCCGCCGCCGCCGCCGGGCGCGCAGGCCCACGAACAGCGCCGTCGCGGCCGCCGCGGCGGCGCCGGCCACCGTCAGGAGCCAGACCGGGATGCCGCCCGCGACGGTGAGCAGCTCGTCGTGGTAGATGGCGCGGCGGTAGGGGACGTCGGATGCCGCGGCCCGGAGCTCGTGGTCGCCGTCGATGCGGCCCGGCTCCGGGAACTCCTGCTCGATGGCGGTGAGATAGGCGGGTTTGCCGTCGGTGAGGCCGGCCAGGGCGTTGTCCTTCGGGGTGACGGTTCCGGCGAAGGTCACCTTCGGGTCGGCGCCGCCGATCGGGGAGGCGGGCTGCATGCGGTGGTCTGCCAGGACGTACAGGCGCAGGGACTGGGGTGTCTTGGCGAGGCGGGACAGTCGCATCGGGTAGACCAGCCGGTCGCTGTCGAAGCGGATCCGCAGCGGGTCGAGGTGGCCTTGGAGCTTCTGGCCCTGCCGGCGCGGGGCGAGGCGGACGGCGACGTACTCCCACTTCTGGTCCACGTAGGGCTTCAGTTCGGTGGCGAGGCCGTCGGGCAGCTTGAAGCCGTTGCTCTCCAGCCAGTTCCGCAGCGCGTCGGGGTCGGTCGCGGTCAGGCGGGCGACGTCGAAGTCACCGAGCTGCTCGCGGCCGACGACGTCGACCGAGGCCCCCGCGCCGGGCGCGGGGGCTCCGGCCATGTCCCTGGAGTGGGAGGAGAAGGGCCAGTCGTCCTCACGCGGCCAGAAGTAGTGGCGGACCTTCTCCTGGGGCCGGGTCAGCGAGGTGAGTTCACTGAACATCGCCCCGTCGGCGAGTTCCACGCTCGCCCGCCCCGGGACGGGCATGATCCAGGCCGCCCGGGCCGCGTCGCCCCGGACGGTGAACCTCATCACGATCTGTTCCGCCCGGCCGTCCCAGCGCACGACGGAGGTCTCCTGCTCGACTCCGATCCGGGAGTAGCCCTCGGGGATCATCGCCCCGCAGCCGCAGGCGTACGCCGGGCTGATCAGGGAGCCCAGCTGCGTCGTGAGCAGGGCGAACAGCAGTACCAGGATTCTTCGTTTCATCCACACGGGTGCTCAGACGGCGGCCGGCGCGATCCGGTTCCGGCCCTGAGGCATGCCCGCAGGAGCTCCGGGGTGACCTCCTCCAGGGACCGCGCGAAGGTGCGTACGCGGGTTGCCGGCACGGCCAGGAGCGACGGGACCACCAGCACCCCGCACCCGGCGGCCTCCGCGGAGGCGGCGCCGTCCGGTGAGTCCTCCACCGCCACGCACGCCCGCGCGTCGAGGCCGAGGCGGCCGGCCGCGGAGCGGTAGGGGTCCGGGTGCGGTTTGGTGAGTTCCGTGTCGTCCGCGGACAGGGTGAAGGCGAAGGGGACATGGGCCAGGGAGCCGCCGACCACCGAGTCCACGACCACCCGCGGCGAGGCGCTGACCAGGGCGAAGGGCACGCCCTGCGCGTGGAGTGCGGTCAGCAGCCGGTCGGCGCCGGGGCGCATCGGCGCGCCCGCCTCCACACGGCGGAAGAAGTCTCCGGTCAGCGCCGCCGCCACCGCGTATGGGTCTCCCCCTCCCGAGACCCGTACGAGGTGGGCGGCGGTGTCCTCGACGGCCCGGCCGACGACCTCGGGCGCGTCCGCCTCGCCGAGCCGGTGGCCGAGGCCCAGCGCGACCTCCTCGGTGGTGCGCCACCACAGCACCTCGGTGTCGACGAGGGTGCCGTCCATGTCGAACAGGACGGCGCCGAGGCCGTCGGCCGGCCCGGTCACGCGGAGCCGGCCACGACGAGGACGGGGCGTTCTGCGAGACCCACGGTCGCCCGCGCGCCGGGGGCCAGGTGGTGGGCGTCCCGTGACGGCAGGTCGGCCTTGACCGTCCGGCCGCCGGCCAGGTCGAGGTGGAGCCTGGTCACGGCGCCGAAGAAGGACGCCGAGACGACGGTGGCCGTGCCCGACGTGGCGGCCGTCACGGTGATGTTCTCGGGGCGGACGAGGACCTCCACGTCGGGGGTGGCCGGCACCGGGCCGTCCACGGGCAGCCGGGTTCCGGCCACTTCCACCAGGCCGGTGCCGGTGAGCCGGCCGGGGAGCCGGTTCATGGTGCCGACGAACTCGGCGACGAACGGTGTCGCGGGCCGCTCGTACAGTTCGGCGGGGGCGGCGCACTGCTCCAGCTTCCCGGCGTTCAGGACGGCGACCCGGTCGGCCATCGACAGGGCCTCCTCCTGGTCGTGCGTGACGAACACGGTGGTGATCCCGAGGGAGAGCTGGAGCCTGCGGATCTCGTCGCGCAGGTTGGCCCGTACCTTGGCGTCGAGCGCCGACAGCGGCTCGTCGAGCAGCAGGACGCGCGGGCGCAGGGCCAGGGCTCGGGCGAGTGCGACGCGCTGCTGCTGGCCGCCGGACATCTGGTGCGGGTAGCGGTCGCCGTGGTCGGGCAGGCCGACCAGGTCGAGCAGTTCGGCGGCCCGCTCGCGGCGCTGCGCGCCGGGTACCTTGCGCACGCGCAGGCCGAAGGCGACATTGTCGCGGGCGCTGAGGTTCGGGAAGAGGCTGTAGGACTGGAAGACCATGCCGGCGTCGCGGCGGTTGGCCGGTACGCGGGTGATGTCCTCCCCGTCGACCAGGACTTCGCCGGAGTCGGGCTGTTCGAAGCCGGCGACGACGCGCAGGGCGGTGGTCTTGCCGCAGCCCGACGGGCCGAGCAGGGCGAGGAGTTCGCCGGGCTCGATGGTGAGGTCGAGCCCGTCCAGGGCGGTGGTGGAGCCGAACGCCCGGCGCAGGCCGCGGAATTCGACGCGCGCGCCCGCCGGGGCGGCCGTATCCGCCGGCTTCCTCGCCGCGGGAAGGGTGGTGGACATGAGGGTCAGGACTCCTTGCGGGAAGTACGGGAGACGCGGGCGGTACGGGAGACACGGGCGGTACGGGAGGCCGCGGGGGCGGAGGCGACCGCGGACGGATTGGTTCCGGCCCGCGAGAGGAGGAGCAGGAGCAGCCAGGTGATGAGGAGGCTGAGGATGGAGACGGCGACCGACATCCGGGCCTGTGCTCCGGAGATCGAGACGATCCACACCGCGAAGGGCTGGAAGCCGAGCAGCGAGGCGATGGTGAACTCTCCGAGGACCAGGGCCAGGGTGAGGAAGGCGGCTCCGGCGAGCG
Source organism: Streptomyces sp. NPDC060028 (assembly GCF_042736725.1). Lineage (NCBI taxonomy): Bacteria > Bacillati > Actinomycetota > Actinomycetes > Kitasatosporales > Streptomycetaceae > Streptomyces > Streptomyces sp. NPDC060028. The sequence goes on from NZ_JBHWVJ010000045.1 coordinate 23,692, forward strand.
AGGCCCGCAGGTTGGGGATCAGCACGCGCAGGACGACGTACGGCCAGCTCGCGCCGCAGCTGCGGGCGGCCTCGACGAGGGTCGGTACGTCGACGGCGCGCAGGCCGGCGTCGAGCGAGCGGTGGACGAAGGGCAGGGCCAGCACGGTGTAGGCGAGGACCAGGACGACGGGGAAGTCCTCGTTCTGGACGGCCAGGAAGGTCTGGTAGAGCGGGGTCCGCGAGAGGTGGTCGGGGCCCCAGCGCAACACGGTGGTGATGCCGGTGACCAGGGCGATGGGCGGCACCACCAGCGGCAGCATGCACACCACCTCCACGACGGGGCGCAGTCGGGGCGATCCGATGCGTACGGCGATCAGCGCGGGCACCGCGAGGAGCAGGGAGGCCGCGATGGTCGCGGCGGCCAGGCCGAGCGAGAGCAGCAGGCTGTCGGTGAAGCCGTCGGCGGCGAGGAGCTCGGTGTACGCCTCGAAGGTGGTCCCCCGGCCGGGCACGTGCACGGTGAAGACGAAGGAGGCGGCGAGCGGCAGGAGGAAGTACGTGCCGGCGAGGGCGAGTACGGCTCCGCGCCATACCCGGGGGCGGGGGCGCGGCCGGCGCGCGGTCACCCGTACCGCGGTGGCTTCCTCGGTCGTGTCCACGGTCGGGGTCATCGCAGCCATCGGGCGCTCCGTCGCTGGAGGGGCAGGTAGACCGCCATGACCAGGCCGGCGATCACGATCATGTCGAGGCCGAGGGCGAGCGCCACGTTCTCCTGGCCGGTGAGTACGTTGCCCGACAGCGCGTCCGCGATCTTGAGGGTGACCAGCGGGACCGAGCCGCCGACGAGCGCGGCGGCGGTGGCGTGGGCGGCGAAGGCGGTGCCGAAGAGGAGCACGAACCCGCCGAGGAGGGAGGGCGCGAGTACGGGCAGGCCGACGTGGCGCCAGAACTGCCAGGCGGTGGCCCCGTTGTTCTGGGCGGCTTCGCGCCATTGCGGGCGCAGACCGTCCAGTGCGGGGACGATGACCAGCACCATCAGCGGGGTCAGGAAGTAGAGGTAGACCACGGCGAGGCCGGTGAAGGAGTACAGGTTCCAGCCGAGGTCGGTGAGGTCGGCGAGCTGCGTGAGGACTCCGGAGATGCCGGCGGTGGCGATGAACGCGAACGCGAGCGGGACCCCGCCGAAGTTGGCGAGGACGCCCGAGGCGGTCAGCGCCGCTCCGCGCAGGGCCTGGGAGCGGGAGGTGACCACGGCCTGCGCGACGAGCACGCCGAGCACGCCGCCGATCAGGGCGGTGAGGGCGGAGAGCTGGACGCTGCCGAGGAGGGAGCCGAGGTAGGGGCCCTGGAGGGAGCGTGCGAGGTGCTCGCCGGTCAGCCGGGTGGCGCCGGTCGCGGTGTCGGTGCGGGTGACCGCGCCGAAGGCGATGGCGCCGAGCGGGATGCCGAAGCAGAGCCCGGTGAAGGCGAGGAGGGGGAGGACGGCGAGCCAGGTGCGCGGGCCGCTCCGCCGGCGGCGGGTGGTTTTGCCGCCGCCGGCGGTCCCCGTCGGGTGGGGGGTGGGGGTGGGGGCAGACATCAGCTGAGGGCCTTGTCCCACTTCTCGGCGAGGGTGGCCTTGGCCTTGTCGAGCTCGGTGGAGGCCGGGAACGACGGTGTGCCGGTGACCTGCGGGAGCTTGGTGACGGCTGCCTTGTCGACGGTGCCGTCCTGGGTCATGGCGGGGAGCAGGACCGGTCGGGCGTGGCCCGCCAGCCACAGGTTCTGGCCCTCGGCGCTGTAGAGGAATTCCATCCACAGGCGGGCGGCCGCCGGGTTCGGGGCCTCCTTGTTGATCGCCTGGGAGTAGAACTGCGCGTAGACGCCGTCGGTGGGGATGGCCACCTTCCAGTCGACTCCCTTGCCCTTGAACTGCTCGGCGTAGCCGGCGTTCAGGTAGTCCCAGTCGATGGATATGGGCGTCTCGCCCTTCTCGACGGTGGCCGGGGTGGACTCGACGGGGATGAAGTTCCCGCTCTTCTTCAGCTGTCCGAAGAAGTCGATGCCCGGCTGGATGTCGGCGAAGGAGCCCTTGTTGGCGAGGGCTGCCGCGTAGACGCCGCCGAAGGCGGAACCCGACTTGGTGGGGTTGCCGTTGAGGGCGACCTTGCCCTTGTACTCGGGCTTCGCCAGGTCGGCGAAGGACGTCGGGCAGTTGGGGATGCGGGCTGCGTCGCAGCCGATGGAGACGTAACCGCCGTAGTCGTTGTACCAGCGGCCGTCCGCGTCCTTCTGGGAGTCGGGGATCTTGTCCCATGCGGTGACCTTGTACGGGGCGAAGAGGTTCTCGGCGGCGCCGCTGCGGGCGAAGGCGATGCCCAGGTCCAGGACGTCGGGGGCGCGCTTTTGGCCCTTGCGGGACTTGACCGCGGCGATCTCGTCGGAGCTGGAGGCGTCCGGGTTCTCGCTGCTGATCTTGATCTTGGGGTACTTGGCCTGGAAGGCCTTGACGATCGCGCCGTAGTTCGCCCAGTCCGGGGGCAGCGCGATGACGTTGAGGGCACCCTCCTTCTCGGCGGCGGCGACGAGGCCGGCCGAGCCTGCGAAGTCGGCGACCGAGGTCGCGGCGCCCGGCTGGACCTTGTTCTTGCCGTCGGCGGCGGCCGAGCCGGCGGGCTGGTCGGGTGCGGCGCCGCACGCGCTGAGCGTGGTGAGCACGGCGGCACTGAGCAGTACGGCCGCGCCGCGACGGGCGGGGGAACTGAGCACGGTCTCTCCCGGAGACTGGGGCAAAGGAGGGGTTCACTTGTCTGAACAAGTTGGCTCCAGTTCGCCCGGGCCCGCTGTACGGACGGTGAACGGCGGCCGTCCGGCGGAGCACGTCTCGACGAAATCGATCGATTGACCGAAAGAGGTCGTGACAACGGGCCTTGAATGATCAAGGTGAGGGGTACGGGCGACCCGCTGGCTAAGGTGGCCGACAGACGATGATCAAGGGGGCGCACAGGATGGCGACGGTCCGGTACGTGGAGATCGCCGAGGCGCTGCGCACAGCGATCCTGAGCGGCGAGTACCCGGTGGGCGCCCGGCTCCCCTCGGAGAGCGACCTGGCCGCGCGCTGGTCCGCCTCGCGCGGGACCGTCCGTCAGGCGGTGGCGACGCTCGCGGCCGAGGGGCTGATCGGGTCCCGGCAGGGCGCCCGGCGGATCGTGTTGCGCAAGGAGCGGCGGCACAGCTTCGGCGAGCTCAACAGCTTCGCCCAGTGGGCCGAGGGGGTCGGGCACGAGGTCCGCAGCACCTTCCTGTCCCGCACCCGCCGGGCCGCCTCGTCGCAGGAGGCGCAGCGCCTGGCACTGCCGCCGGGCACGGAGGTCCTCGCCGTGCTGCGGCTGCGGCTGCTCGACGGGGAGCCGACCATGGTGGAGCGCACCGCGTACGCCGACTGGGTCGCGGCGGCGGTCGAGGCGATGCCCGAGGACTGCCGCTCCGTCATGGACGGTCTGGCTGAAGGTTCGGGGATCGTCGCCCACTACGGCGAGCACCTCATCGACGCCCTGCCGGCGGGCAGCGAGGACGCCCGGCTGTTGGGGATCCGGCGCGGAAGCCCGCTGCTGCGCCAGCGGCACGTGTCGGCGACGGCTTCCGGCCGCCCGATCGAGTGGTCCGACGACCGCTACCTGGCGGGCAGCGTCACCTTCAGCGTGAGCAACTCGGCGGTGGCCACACCCCTGGAGCGACACGCGGGCGACCGCTAGCGCGCGGACAAAGCCTCGGCAGACGCCGCCGCGGCCGCCGCGGCCGCCGTCTCCGCGATGGCCCCGGGCAGCCAGTCCGCGATCCGGCCGAAGTCGAAACCCAGGGCCGCGGCCCGGCCGTTGTCCAGGGCGTAGGCCCGGTCGAAGGAGAACGGCGAGGCCGCGGCGCCCTCTTGGACCACCCGGTACCGCGGCCGACGGCCGACTCCCGCGCCGACGAGCTCGCAGAGCTCCCGTACGTCCGGCGCTCCGTGGGAGGCGGCGTCGACCGCGCCGGTGAAGGTCCCCTCCGCCGCCCAGTGCAGGAAGCGCGCGATCTCCCGGTGGTGGATGAAGGAGGTCGGGTACGGGGCTTCGTGTACGTCCACCGGCAGCCCGGCCCCGATCCGCTCGACGTAGTGCGCGAGGCGCCCGGTGAACTCCGCCCGGCCGCCGCCCAGGACGTGTGCGGTCCGGACGGTGACGAACTCGAAGGGCCGGGTCCCGCCGGGGTGGCCGCCCAGGAACACCGCCTCGGCCCGCCGCTTGCCCTCGGCGTAGCGCAGGGCGTCGGGGGTCGGCGGCGCCGGGTCGTACACCTCCATCGTGGAGGTCATCACGTACCTCCTGGTGCGCCCGGCGAAGACGCGGCGGGCGATCTCCGCCTGGCGGGGCGTGTAGCAGACCTGGTCGATGACCACGTCGAAGGTGCGGGCGCCCAGCGCGGTGCGGAGCTGGGCCTCGTCGTCGCGGTCGGCGACGAGGCGGCCGACGCCGCCAGGGGGCGCGGACCGGCCCCGGTTGAGCACGCTCACCTCGTGCCCGGCCTCCACCAGCCGCCCGACCAGCAGCTTCCCGAAGTACCGGCTGCCGCCGATGACAAGAATTCTCTTCATGACTCCGACACTGCCGCTGTATCGTCCCCAGCGGTACTGATCAGATGCTGATCCCGTCGTAAGGAAACCTGATGATCGATGTGCAGGGTTTGCGCATCCTGCGGGCGGTCGCGGAGCACGGCAGCTTCAACAAGGCGGCGGGAGCACTGCTCCTGACCCCGTCGGCCGTCTCCCAGCAGATCGCCTCGCTGGAGCGCAGCCTCGGCCACCCGGTCGCGGTGCGCTCCACGCGCGGGGTCACCCTCACCGAGCCGGGCCTGCTGCTGGTGGAGGCGGCGGAGACGATCTCCGCCGAACTGGACCAGGTCCGCCACGAGATCGACCGGATCACGGCCGGGCGGCCGCGGTTGACGATCGCCACCTTCGTCAGCGGGGGCAGGCGCCTGCTGCCGCGGGCACTGTCCCGGTTCGTGGCCGCGCATCCGGACGTGGAGCTGACGGTGGTGGAGGCCGAACCGGAGGCCGCGGTGCCGATGGTGCGCGGCGGCGCGGCCGATCTCGCGCTGACGTACCACTTCGACGGGCCGCTGCCGCTGCGGGCGGGACTGGACTGGCTGCCGTTGATGGACGATCCGCTGTGGCTGGTGCTGCCGGCCGGCCACCCCCTGGCCGGGCGCACCACCGTCAGCCTCACCGAACTCGCCGGTGGGCGTTGGGTGCTCGGCTGTCTGAAGACCGGGGCGTATCTGCGCCGGTACGCCTCGCTCGCCGGGTTCGAGCTCCGGGTGGCGGCTTCCACCTCGGACTACTTCTTCGCGCAGAGCCTGGTCGCGGCGGGTGTCGGCGTCGCGCTGATCCCGCAGGTTTCCCTGGAGCCGGCCGGGGCGCTGACCGCCGTACGGGTCGAACCCCCGCGTCCCGCCCGGCACATCGGGGTGCTCTCCCCGCTCCGGCGCCGGCCGCGGCCGTACGCCGAGGCGCTGACCGAGGCCCTGACCGCGGCGGTGGAGGGGTGAGCCACCTGCTGCGCGGCCTCGCCGCCAACCCCTCGCTGCCGCCCGAGCTCGTCGACCGGCTGATCGCCCTCGTGGTCTCGGCTACGGCCGCGGACCCCGACGACGATCCCTCCGCCGATCTCGCCTACGAGCTCTCGGAGCGCGCGGACCTCACCCGTGCCCAGGTCCTCGCACTGGCCGCGCACGACGAGTACGCCGCGCTGCGCCTCGCCCGCGGGGGCCTGCTGACCGCCGCCGACGTGGATCCGGTGGCCCGGCCCCGGGTGGCACTCGTCCTGCTCGACGAGCGTGCGGGGCCGGCGCGATGGGCCCGGCTGCTGGCCGCCCACCCGGACCGGGAAGTCCGGTGGACGCTGGCCTCCGCCCCCGGCCTGCCGCTCGATGTGGCGCGGAGCCTCGCGGCCGACCCCGACATCGGTGTGGTCGCCGAGCTGGCGCTGTGGACGGACGCTCCCGAGGTCATCGGCCGCCTCGCGGCGCACCCGCACGCCGAGGTCCGGCGGAAGGCGGCCTACAACGAGGCCACGCCGCCTGCCGCCCTGGCGGCGCTGATCACCGGCGAGGGACTCGCTCCGGCCGAGGCGTGCCGGGTCTGCGACCGCGAGGAGGTCCCGTTCACGCACGATCCGCTCTGCGCGGCGGTGGACTGCGAGCTGTTCGGCGACGAAGCCTGCGCCGGCGGGCACGAGTCCACCGTGCGCGACATGCTGCACACGGCCGCGGGGAACCGGGCCACCCCGCCCGGTGCCGCGGCCCTGCTCGCCGGCCACCCGTCGATGACGATCCGCCGGACCCTCGCCGAACGGGCCGACCTGCCCCCGTCGTTGTACGCCCGGCTCGCCGAGGACACCGAGCCCGGGGTCCGGCAGGCGGTCGTCGCGAACCCCGCCGTCGACGAGCCGCTGATCCGCGCCCTGGCCGCCGCCGACGACCCCGACCTCGACCGATCCGCCCTGGCGCGGCATCCGCGGGTCCCGCTCGACGTGCTCGCGCACCTGGCCCGCACGGTGCGGATCCGCCCCGGGCCCCTGCCGCGGATCGAAGCCGCCTCCCCCGAGGAACTCGCCGGGCTGGCCGCGTCCCCGCATGCGGGCGTACGCATGCTCGCGGCCCGCCGGCGCGACCTTCCCGCAGAGGTGCGCGACGCCCTGGCCGCCGACCCGGACGCGTCGGTGCTGAAGACCATCGCCCCGCACCCGGGCATCGCCGAGGACCGGCTGCGCGCGATGGTCGCGCGGCACGGCGTACGGGTGCTCGTGAAGGTGGCGTCCAATCCGGATGCCTCGGCGGCCCTGCTGGCGGATCTGGCCCGCCACGATCCCCCCGTGCGGCGGGCCTTCCGCGAGATCGCCGCACATCCGAACGCGACGGCGCAGGCGCTCCTGCCGTGCCTGGCCGTCGAGGAGACCCGGGCGCGGGCCGCCGGCCACCCGGCCCTGCCCCCGCCGGTCCTCGTCGACCTGCTGACCGCCGAGGACCATGCGGCGGCGGAGGCCGCGGCCGCCAACCCCGCCCTTCCGCGCCCGGTGATGGAGGAGCTGATCGCCCTCAGGGTGTGACCGGCGCCGGGGTGACGTCGGCTTTCCCCACCAGAGGCTGGACGGGGGCGCCCTCCTTGACGGTCACGGGGATGCCGCCGCTCGCCTTCTCCAACTGCTTCTTGAACTCGGGCGAGGCGGCGCCCTCGGCGGAGGAGGTCACCTCCAGTCCCGTGGCGCCCTGGCCGACGGAGCAGGTGTGGATCGGGAAGGCGGGTTCGAGCGCCGTCACCTTGTCCATCGCGGCGCTGAGGGCCCGGTGCGTGTAGGGGCTCAGGTACAAGTCGGCCCGGGCGGGGTCGGCTTGCGGATCCGCCTCGTGCGCCGCGGCCACCAGGAGGCGGCCCCGGGCGAGGTCGGTGACGCACACGGCCACCCGGCCCGCGGGGTGGTCGGTGATCTGGGTGGAGTAGACGTCGGCGAAGGCGCCCCGCCCCTGCCCGCCGACGGCCTGGGAAAGCCGGGCCCCTTCCGGGGTGTTGGCCGGGGTGCCGTCGATCAGCGTCGGCGGGGACTGCGGGGTGCCGGGGTCCACCACCGGGCACGGTTCGGGCGAGTCCGCGCCGGCGGCCCCGACGGTCCCGGTCATCGCGCGCCCGGACGGATCCGCCTTCGTCGCGGTGCCGCAGCCGGTGAGCAGTACGGCGACGGTCAGGGCGGCCATGCACGCGAACTGAGCCGTGGTTCTGCGCATATTTTGCGTCCCCCTCGAAATCCGGTGCCGGTGCGGTCGGCGCGTGTGGGACGCGCGGGCCCGGCCGCCGGTTCCGTCAGCGCGGGACATGTGCCGTCCGAAATGGCCCTCTTGCGGAACCGTGTCACCGACTTGTCCAACCGGTTGTACCGGTCACTCACGTCCCTTCCACAATGCGTTCGAATCTGACAGCATCGTCCGCTATCCGGTGCCAGTGGTCCGGACGGGGAGGGAACGGCACATGCTCGGCTTCGTCGTGCGCCGGCTGCGCGGGCGATTGCCGCTCGCCGCCGTCGTACTGCTCACCGTACTGATCACCACCACGGTGCTCACCGCACTGTTCGCGTTCACCCGTGGCGTGGGCGAGGCCGGACTGCGCCAGGCGCTCCAGGAACCGGCGGGCCGCGCGCGCAGCACCGTCCTGGTCACCGGGGGGCATCCGGTGGCCGCCCGCGGCAAGGACGACGAGGCCGTACGGGCCCTGGCGCGCGAGCTGTTCGGGCAACTGCCGGTCGGCGTCGAGAGCGTGGCCCGCAGCCGCTCGTACGGGCTGCCCGGTGCGCGTACTCCCGGCAGGGACGCGGACCTCACCCTGCTGGCTGCCTTCGACCACGAGCGACTACGCCTCCTCGCGGGCCGGTGGCCACAGCCCGCCGGCGGCTCCGGCGGGGCGAGCGGCTCGGGCGGCCCCGTCCAGGTGGCTGCCCCGAAGACGGCCCTGGCCCGGCTCGGGCTCGCCGAGGGGGCGCTGCCGGCCGAGGTGCGCCTCGACGACCGTTCCGGCGGCGCCCCGTTCACCGTGCTGGTGACCGGGGTCTACCAGTCGGCCGAACCCGATTCCCCGTACTGGCGGCTCGACCCGCTGGGCGGGCGGGAAATCCAGGTCGCCGGCTTCACCACGTACGGGCCGCTGCTCGTGGACGACTCCGCGTTCACGGCCGGCGGGGTGCCGCAGAACGACCGCGCCCTGCTCGTGACGCCCGGCTTCGCCGCCGTGACCAGCGCGGACGCCGAGGCGGTCCTGGCCCGGGCGCCCGGCACGACCGTACGCTTCCAGCAGACCACGCGCCTCCAGGTGCAGACCGAACTCCCTGCGCTGCTGCGTGAGTTGGAATCGGGGCAGACCGTGGCCCGGTCCACCCTGCTGGTCGGCGCCCTGCAACTGGCCGTCCTCGCGGCGGCCGCGCTGCTGCTCGTCGCCCGCCTGCTGACGGACCGCCAGGAGGGCGAGCGCGTACTGCTCACCGCGCGCGGGGCCTCCCGCCGCCGGATCGGGGCCCTCGCCGCGGCCGAATCACTGCTGCTCGCGCTGCCCGCGGCGGTCCTCGCCCCGCTGCTGACCCCGCCACTGCTGCGGCTGCTCGGCCGGTTCGGCCCGTTGGCCCGGGTGCCGCTGGACACGTCCATGACCTGGACCCTCTGGCCGGTGGCGGCCGGCTGCGCCCTCGGGTGCGTCGTGCTGACCACGCTGCCCGCGATCCCGTTCGGGGCCGCGGGCGCCGCCCCGCGGCGTACCGGCCGCCGCCAGGCGATCGTCGCGGGAGCCGCCCGCTCCGGCGCCGACCTGGCACTGGTGGGGCTGGCCGTCCTCACCTACCAGCAGCTCTCCCACTACAGCGGCGGTCCGCTCGGCACCGGGGCGCAGCGCGGCGGCCTGTTCGGCGTCGATCCGGTGCTGGTGGCCGCGCCGACCCTGGCCGTGTGCGCGGGCACCCTGCTGGTGCTGCGGATCCTGCCCTTCGCCGCGCGGCTCGGCGGGCGGATCGCCGCCCGGGGCCGCGGTCTCGGCCCGGCGCTCGTCGGCTGGCAGTTCGCCCGCAGGCCGCGGCGTGCCACCGGGCCCGTGCTGCTGCTGGTGCTGGCCGTCTCCAGCGGGGTCCTCGCCCTCGGCCAGCAGACCGCCTGGTCGGCGTCCCAGCGCGACCAGGCGGACTTCGCCACCGCCGGCGGCCTGCGGATATCGGGCAGCGAACTGCCCCCGATGGGCCGCGGGGGCCGGTACGGAACGCTGCCCGGCGGCGAGCGGGTGATCCCCGTGATCCGCGTCCGGCAGGAGCTGCCGGGCGGCCGGCCCGGGCAGGTGCTCGCGCTGGACGCCCGCGGTGTCGCCGAACGGGTCCCGCTGCGGGCCGACCTGCGCGACGGCCGTGCGATGCGCGAGCTGTTCGCCCCGCTCGCGCCGGGCGCGTCGAACGGCTCGGACCCGAACGCCTCGGACCCGAACGGCATCGTGCTGCCGGGGCGGCCGCAGCGCATCGACCTCGACCTGAACGTACGGCCCGCCGGCGCGGGCGGCCGGCCGCGCCTCGGGCTGCTGCTGCGCGACCGGTTCGGCCTGACGTACCGGACTCCGATGCTCCAGCTCCCCGACAACGGCGACGCCGTCGTCTCCGCGAACATCGGCGCGCTGGTCGGCGCCCCGCTCGGATCGGCCGCCACCCCGCTGAGCATCGCAGGGCTCGTGTTCACGTACGACAACAACGGGCCGTCGAACTACGGGCCGGGGCTCGCCGCCGGGTCGGAGGCGGCCGGTCTCCCGCCCGTCGGTACGGCCAAGGCCTACGACGAGCTGACGGTACGCGGCATCTCCGTCGCCGAAACCCCTGGCGCCGCGGCCGTCCCCGTCCCCTCCCCCGCGCCCGGCTGGCAGCTGTCCGCCCCGCCGCTCACCGACGGCACCAAGCCGGCCGAACTGCTCGCACCCCAGGCCGGGGCCGCGGAACTGCTGCGGCTGCGCTACCGGGACGGGGTCGGCGACATCGGCGGCGTACAGCTCGGGCTGACCCCCGGCGGCGCCGTCGCGGCCGAGGTGCCCGGGATCGCGACCCGCGCCTACCTGACCGCCGTCGGCGCGGCTGTGGGTGACGTGGTGCCCGTCCCGCTGGGCGGGGCCTCCGTGCCGGTACGGATCACGGCCGCGGTGGGCTCGCTCCCGGTCGCGGGCGACACCGCGCTGGCCGTCGATCTGGCCACCGCCGGGCGGGTGCTGGCGGCCGGCGGCGGGCGGGAGCTGCCCCCCGCCGGCGAATGGTGGCTGCCGGCCGCCTCCGCCGGTGACACCGCCCCGGCGCGCGCCGCCGCCGCGCTGCGCGCCGACGGAGGGACCCAGCAGGTGCAACTGCGCGAGGAGGTGGCCGCCGCGCTGCTGGACGATCCGTTCAGCGCCGGACCGCAGAGCGCGCTGGCCGCCCTGGCCGCCGCCTGCGCGGTGCTGGCCGCGATCGGCTTCGCGGCCTCCGCCGCGGCGGCCGGGCGGGAGCGGGCCCGGGAGTTCGCGGTACTGCTGGTGCTGGGGGCGCCCCGCCGGGGCCTGGCCCGCAGCGCCGCCGTCGAGGGCTGCGTACTGGTGGGCCTGGCCACCGCCGTCGGGCTGGGTCTGGGCGCGGCCGTCGTCCACCTGGTGGTCCCGCTGATGGTGCTGACGCCCGCCGCGGCCCGTCCCGTACCCGAGGTGCTGGTGGACCTGCCGGTCGTCGGCACGCTGCTGCTGACGGCGGCCATCGCCACGGCGCCGCTGCTGTCGTCGGTCCTGGGCGGCCGCCGCAACCGGACCGTCCGGAACGCGGCCGCCCGGCTGCGGCACGTGGAGGACATGTGAGCACCCAGAGCCCGACCACACCGACGCCCTCGGACGGGCCCGAGCGCGAGGAAGCGCGGCCCGCCGCCCGCCCGCCCGCGCCGGCCGCGCCCTGGGTGCGGACCCGGCTGCGTGCCACGCCGGTGGCCGCCCTGCTCGGCGCGGCCCTGGCCTTCGTCGCCGTGCTGCTGGCCGCCGCCCTGCCGCGCGCCCTGGACCGGGGCAACGACCAGGCCCTGCACGCGTTCCTGCACGCCGGCGGTCCCGGCCCGACCAGCCTGCTCGCCAACTCCACGGCCCGGTACGGGGAACAGACCCCCCAGGAACTGGACGCCGTACTGGCCACGCTGCGCTCGCGCATCGGCCCCGGCTTCACCCTGGCCGCCAGCGGCCCGGTCCACGGCACCTTGGCGCTCAAGCCCCGCAAGCTCGAAAACCCGGAACTCACCCGCCCCGAGGGCGTTTCACCCCAACTCAGCCTGGCGCACCTGCGCGAGGCCGCCGCCCACACCCGGCTGGTGGCCGGGCAGTGGCCGGGCGCCGGCACGCCTGACGGGCCGGTGCCGATCGCGCTGTCCCAGAGCGCGGCGCAGACCCTCGGCATCCGGGTCGGCACGGTGCTGGACTCCGCCCCCACCGTTGCCGGACCGGCCACCGCGGAGGTCGTCGGCCTCTACACCCCCGTCGACGACGCCGACGCGTACTGGGCCGACCTGCCCTGCCTCACCCACGCCTGTCTGGCCAGCACCACCAAGAAGATACCGCTGACGTTCTGGCAGACCACGGCTCTGGTGGGGGCCGAGCGGCTCGACCGGCTCGCACCGTGGGGCGAGGAAGCCACGGACTTCTGGCGGCTCCCGGTGGACGTCGACGCGCTGCGCACCGACCGGCTGCCCGCCACGTCCGAGGCGCTCGCCGCATACCTCACCGGCCCGACGGCCACGCGGCTGACCCAGGACACCCACCGCCCCGACCTGCGCATCACCTCGCGCCTGCCGGACCTGTTCACCCAGGCCCGGGCCCGGCAGCAGGCCGCCGCGCCGCTCGCCGCGATCGGCCCGGCGGGGGTCGCCGGCGTGGCCGCCGTGGTGTTCTGCCTGGCCGCCGCGCTCGGCGGGGACCGGCGCGAGGGCGAGCTGCGGCTGCTGCTGGCCCGCGGCGGATCGCGCCGCTCCATCGTGGGACGGCTGCTCGGGGAGGGCGCCGTCACCGTACTGCCGGCCGCCGTGCTCGCGACGGGGCTCGCCGTGGCGCTGCTGCCGACGCCGCGGCTGACCGCCACCCTGCTCGCGGCGTCCGCCGCCACGCTCCTGGCCCTGCTGGCGTTCCCCGTACGGGCCTTCGTGCTGCTGTCGGCGCCGCGCGGGCCGAGTCCCCGGCGCCGACTCGTCGGCGAGCTGCTCGTCCTCGCCACGACGGTGGCGGCCGTCCTGGAGGTGCGCGGGCGCGGGGTCGCTCCGGCCGGGGCCGGGCTCGATCCGCTGCTGGTCGCCGCCCCGCTGCTGCTCGCGCTGTGCGGCGGCCTGCTCTTGGCCCGGCTCCAGCCCACCCTGGTCGGAGCCTTGGCCCGAGCCGCGGGACGGGGCCGGGCGCTGATCGGCTTCCTCGGCCTGGCCCGCGCCGCACGGGGCGCCGGCGGGCGGGCCCGGCCGTCGGTGCTGCCGCTGGTGGCGCTGCTGCTCGCGGTGACCATCGGCGGGTTCGGGGCCACCGTGCTGGCGGGTGTGGACACGGCGCGGCTGGAGGTGGCCCGGCAGGCGGTCGGCGGTGACGCCCAGATCGCCGCGCCGTCCGAGGCCGTGGTCCCGGACGAACTGGTCAGGGCCGCGGCCGCGCTGCCCGGCGTACGGACGACGTCGAGCGTATGGCTCGACGAGGGTGCCTACCTCTTCGACGCCGACCTGGGCTACCTCGATGTCAACGTCGTCGTCGTCGATCCGGCCTCGTACGCGGAGGTGGCCCGGGTGGTGGGTCGCGGCGGGTTCGACCCGGCCGTGCTCACGGGCGGCCCCGCGGGCGCCCCGGTGCCGGCGCTCTTCAACCGCGACCTCGCCGGACGCAGGCCCTCCGGCACCCACCAGCTGCGGCTGAGCAACGGCGGGGAGCTCCAGGTCAAGTCCGCCGGGACGGTGGACGGCACGCCCGCGCTGGCGGGCGGCAAGGCCACCCTGGTGCTCCCGGCCGGGCCGGTCACCGCCGCGACGGCGCAGACCGCGCGGCCCAACCGGTGGTTCGCGCTCGGCGACTTCGACCAGGAGCAGCTGAGCGAGCTGGTCCGGGCGAAGGCCCCGGCCGCGAACGCCTCGCGGTATCTGGTGCGCACGAGTTCGGCCAAGGTCGCCGAACTCGCCGCGGATCCGCTCCAGCGGTCGGCCGAGCGGCTGTTCTGGGCCGCCGTGGCCGGCGTCGCGGGCTTCGCACTGCTGGCCGTACTGCTCACCCTGCTGCGGGCGGCGCCCGAACGGGCGGCGCTGCTGGCCCGGTTGCGCACGATGGGTCTGCGGCCCCGGCAGGGCGTCCTGCTGATCCTGGCCGAGTCGCTGCCGCAGGCGGTGGCCGCCGCGCTCGGCGGTGGGCTCGTCGCGGCGGCCGCGGTCGCCCTGCTGGGCCCGGCGGTGGACCTTTCGACCCTGGTCGGCTCGCCGGTGCCGACCGGTCTGCGGCTCCTCGTGCGGCCCGTACTGACCCAGGCGCTGGGCCTGGCCGTCCTGGTCGCCGTGGCCGTGCTCGTGGAGGCGGCGACATCCGGCAGGCGACAGATCACCACCGAGTTGAGAGCGGGAGACCAGCGGTGAACAGCGAGCAGCCGACGTACGAGGAGCTGCGGCAGCGGGCGCTGGCCGCCGCCGAACCGCGCAGGCACGGAGCGGACACCGCCATCGCCTGTGAGCGCCTGGTACGCATCTTCAGTACGGCGGGTGTGGAGGTCCAGGCCTTGCAGGGGCTGGAACTGACGGTGGCCCAGGGGGATTTGATGGCCCTGGTCGGGGCCTCGGGCAGCGGCAAGTCCACCCTGCTGAACATTCTGGCGGGGCTGGACGTGCCGACGGCCGGCGCGGCGAGCGTCGGCGGCTACGACCTGCTGGAGATGTCCGCGCGGGACCGGCTGCGCTACCGCCGGGAGGCGGTGGGCTTCGTCTGGCAGCAGACGGCGCGCAACCTGATGCCGTTCCTGACGGCGGCGCAGAACATTTCGCTCCCGATGCAGTTGAAGGGCGGCGGGCGCGGCGCGGCCAAGCGGCACGCGGCCCGCACCGGTGAGCTGCTGGAGGCCCTGGAGATCGGGGATCTCGCCGACCGGCGCCCGGCCGAGCTCTCGGGCGGCCAGCAGCAGCGCGTCGCCATAGCCGTGGCCATGGCGAACGATCCGGCGGTGCTGCTGGCCGACGAGCCCACGGGCGAGCTGGACTCCGAGACCGGATCGGCGGTCTTCGAGGCCTTCCGGACCGTCAACCGGGAGCTGGCCGCGACGGTGGTCATCGTGACCCACGACCCGCTCGTGGCCGGGGAGGTCCGCCGTACGGTGGCGATGCGCGACGGCCGCACGAGCACCGAGGTGCTGCGCCGCACGGTCACCGACGAACACGGCGAGGAGTCGGTGAGCGAACGCGAGTACGTCATGCTGGACCGCACCGGCCGCGTGCAGCTCCCGCAGAAGTTCCTGGAAGCCCTGGGCATGGAACACCGCGTCGCGGTCGACCTGGCCGCGGACCACATCGAACTGCGCCCGGACGAGCACTGAGAGCCGGGGGTGGTCGTCGAGGTCGCGAGCGTGATCGGGTCCGCGCTGTGCCTCGGGTGGTGAACCGGCTGGTGGGCGTCACTTCCGTGGGGCGGGTGTCGTTAGGGGCTGGGGGTTGACTCGGGGGGCGAAGGGATGACGGAATGCGGCAGTTTCCTCTGGAGATGCACCACATGGCACCCGGCCGGGTCGTCGAGTGGCGGTTGCGGTCCACGGCGGCGCAGGCCCCCGGTGCGGACGATGCGGCGGACAGGCGGGCGTCCTTCAACCAGGACAAGCACTTCACCGTCGCCGAGGAGAGCCGCGCGGCCGATGACCCCGTCGCGTCGTGGATCGCGGTCACCTTCGAGGTCTGCGGGGCGCTCGACGAGCTCGCCCTGACCCGGTCCCTGCTGGCCTTCGTGCAGCGGCACGAGGTGCTGCGGTGCGAGTTCCGCCGGCTCGCCGGGGAGCTGGCGTGCGCGCCCATCGCCCCCGACGAACTCGTCCTCGACACCGTGCCGGTGGCCGCCTTCGCCACCTCCGAGGCGCTGAAGTACTTCCTGATCGACCGGTTCAAGCGGAGCATCGACACCCTGTCGTGGCCGCTGTTCACGATGGGCGCCGTCCTGCGCGAGGATTCCGCGACCGTGTACCTGGCCTTCGACCACATCGTGTGCGACGGCCTGTCGATGCCGATCGTGGTCCAGGAGGTCCAGAGCGCCTACGAGGCCCTTTGCCGCGGCGAGGAGCCGCTCGTGGAACCCGCGCCGAGCTACCTCGACTTCGCCGAGGAGCAGCGCCGCCGCTACCTGTCCATCGACGCCGGCGACGACCGCCTCACCTATTGGAAGTCGTTCATCGCGCGCGGCGGCGGCGAGTTCTTCCCGCGCTTCCCGCTCGAACTGGGTGTGGAGCCGGGCCGGATGTACCCGATCGTCAACGAGGCCTCGCCGCTGCTGGACGCCGGCGAGGCCGAGGTGTTCGAGAAGGCCTGCCTGGCGGTCGACGGCAAGGCGTTCATGGGCGTGCTCGCCGCCGTCGCCGTGTGCCTGCGCGAGGCGGGCGGACCGGGCGTGTACCGCGGGTTCATGCCGGTCAGCGAGCGCGGCCGGGCCTCGTGGACGGGATCGGTCGGCTGGTTCGTCAACACCATGCCCATCGAGTTCGACGCCTCGCCGGGCCGGGACTTCGCCCAGGTCATGGCCGCCGTGCGGGCCGGCTTCGGCGAGATGATCGGCCATATCGACGTACCGTTCGTCCGGGCCTGGGAGTTGCTGGCGCCCGAGGAGTTCGCCGCCCGCTCCTGGCCCTACCCGGTGAACTTCTTCTCGTACATCGACATGCGCAAGTGCCCGGGCGCCGAGCGCCACGAGGACTGGCGGCCCTCCACCCACGTGTGGTCGGCGCGCGCCAACGGTGCCTGCTCCTGGTTCCAGCGGGACGCGGACGGCCTGCACATGAACTCGATCTACGTGGACACCCCCGTCGCCCGCCGCACCATGGACGACTTCCAGGAGGCGTTGCGGCTCACGGTCCGCGAGATCGCCCGCCACGGCTCGCTGCGCCGCCCCATCGCGCTGACCGCGCCGCGCCGGCCCGCGCGCACCCCGCTCGACGTGGCGGGGTACGGCCGTCGCGCCTGACGGGCCGGCGGCCGGGCGGCCGGGGCGCGTCAGCCGTCGATCAGGCGGGCAGCGCGCTGCCGCAGCAGGGCCTGCTCGCGCGCGTTGCGCGTGAGGGAGGCGGCCCGTTCGAACTCCGCGCGGGCTTCCGCCCGCCGGCCGAGCCGCTCCAGCAGGTCACCCCGTACGCTCGGCAGCAAGTGGTAGGCGCGCAGGGCCGGTTCCGCCGCCAGCGCGTCCACCAGCACCAGCGCCGCGCGGGGCCCCTCGGCCATGGAGACGGCGACCGCACGGTTGAGCTCGACCACCGGCGACGGGATCAGCTCGACCAGCCGCGCGTAGAGCGCGGCGATGGTCCGCCAGTCCGTGTCCTCGTAGCGGAGCGCGTCCGCGTGGCAGCCGGCGATGGCGGCCTGGAGGGAGTACGGGCCGGTGCCGGCCCGGTGCATGGCCTCGACTCCGCGGCGGATCAGCATGCGGTTCCACTTGGCCCGGTTCTGGTCGGCGAGGAGCACCGGCTCGCCGTCGGGGCCGGTGCGGGTGGCGATCCGGGAGGCCTGGAACTCCAGGAGCGCCACCAGCCCGTGCGCCTCGGGTTCCTTGGGCATCAGGCCGGCGAGGACGCGGGCCAGCCGCAGCGCGTCCTCGCAGAGGGCGGGGCGGACGAGGTCGTCTCCGGCGGTCGCCGAATAGCCTTCGTTGAAGACGAGGTAGATGACCTCCAGTACGGAGGCGAGCCGTTCCTCGCGGTCGGCTCCGTACGGGACTTCGAACGGGACCCCGGCCTTGGCGAGCGCCCGCTTCGCGCGGACGATCCGCTGGGCGACGGTCGGCTCGGTGGTGAGGAAGGCGCGGGCGATCTCCTGGGTGGTGAGGCCGCCCATCAGGCGCAGGGTCAGCGCGATGCGGGCCTCGGTGGCGAGCACCGGGTGGCAGGCGGTGAAGATCAGCCGGAGCAGGTCGTCGTCGATGTCCTGCGGGTCGGCCGGCTCGGCGGGCGGCGGTGCGTCCTCCAGGCTCCGGCCGACCTCGGCGAGCTTGCGCGCGTAGGTCTCCTTGCGGCGGACGAGGTCGATCGCGCGGTGTTTGGCAGTGGCCATGAGCCAGGCGCCCGGCCGGTCGGGGACGCCGGTCTGCGGCCACTGTTCCAGGGCCGCGACGAGAGCGTCCTGCGCGAGCTCCTCGGCGATGCCGACGTCGCGCACGATCCGGGCCACGCCGGCGATGATGCGCGCGGACTCGATCCTGTACACCGCTTCGACCGCCTGGGCCGTACTCGCTGCCGTCACGGCCACCCATCAGAGCAGCCGTGACGTGGCAGGGCAAACGCGGGGCACACGCGGGGGGCGGGGCGAGCGCCGGGGCCACCGGTGCGGCGCCCCGCGGCGGGTCACATCTCTTCGATCTGCCGGACCTCGGCGCCGACGTTCCAGTGCGCCGGGTGGATCTCCAGGAACCGCTTGGTCCACTCGATGGCCTCGGCCTTGTCCTTGCACTGGATGAGGGAGTAGCCGCCGACGACCTCCTTGGTCTCGGTGAAGGGGCCGTCGGTGTAGCTGATCTTCCCGCCGGACCAGCTGAGCCGGGTGCTCTGGGAGGTGGGCAGCAGTCCGGCCGTGTCGAGCATGACCCCGGCCTTGGTGATCTCTTCGAGCAGCGCGCCCATGCGCTTCTCGAAGTCGGCCGGGAAGGCCTCGGTGGGCAGGTTCTGCTCGTCGATGCGGATCAGCGTCAGGAAGCGCGGCATGGTGACTCCTCGGTCGTGGGGGCAGGGCTTCCCTGCCTCTCACCCCTGCGTCGAACGGGAAGGGTCCGGATCGACAGCTCCCCGGCAAATTCTTCAAAGAATCTTCCGGGGCGGCCACCGGGCGGATTCCCGGGGTGTCCGGAGGCCCTGCCCGCCGGGGCTACCGGCGAGTAGGATCGCCGCGCCCAGTCCCTCAGAGAGGATCACCCGATGCCGCGCACCCCCTCCTCCCCCGCCCTGCTCGCCGGCCTGCTGGCCGGCGCCGCGGTGGCACACGCGGTCGCGCCGAAGCAGTTCGACGCGATCGTCCCGCGCTCGCTGCCCGGCACCCCGCGGCAATGGACGTACGCGAGCGGGGTGGCGGAGCTGGTCCTGGCCGCCGGGGTCGCCCACCCGCGCACGCGGCGTGCGGCGGCGCTGGCGACCGCGGCGTTCTTCGTCGGCGTGTTCCCGGCGAACGTCAAGATGGCCGTGGACGCGCGCCACGGCTCCGCGGGCGCGCGGGCCGCGACGATCGCCCGGCTGCCCCTGCAGATACCGCTCGTCCTGTGGGCCCGCAGCGTGAGCCGCGGCTGAGCCACCCGTCTGGCGATTTTCATGATCGCGAACGCCCGCGCCGGCGCGGCGCGGGCGGGATGCGGGCGGGATGCGGTCAGGGGCTGTCGCCCGTCCAGTCCCAGTGCCCCGCTTCACCCGCACGGCAGCGGTAGTGGGACCGGCCGCCCGGCCCGTAACGCCCTATCTCCGTCGGGAGGCGGGCCTCCTCGGCCAGCTGGGGCCCGCTCCAGCCGGTGATGTCCAGGAGGAGCCCGTCGAGGGGACCGCCCACGAGTTCGCCGTAGACGTGGCCGGGGCGCGGGCCCGGGTCGGGGTCGTCGTGGTCGGCGCCGTAGACCCGGCGCCGGAGCATCCTGTCGTCCATGGAACCCAGCTTCCCAGGCAGCACTGACAATGGAGTCCGCCGTCCGGATCACCGCGCACGAGAAGCAGGAGCACCACTCATGGCACGTCGGGTACACCAGCCGCTGGAGGACCAGGAGTTCGACTTCATCCTCACGATGGCCGGCGCCGGGCCGGTTCTCGCCTACTTCTGCGGGAGCTGGCCGAAGGCCGTCCAGGCCTGCAGGGCGATGGACGCGGTCGTCGGCGAGCTGGCCGAGGAGTACGGGCCGCGGCTGACCGCGGTGCGTACCGACATCACCCGCTGCCCCGGGGCGACCAGGCGGTACGGCGTGAGCGGCGCCCCGACGGCCGTCCTCGTCAAGGATGGCGAGGCGGTGGCGAGCCAGGCCGGGCCGATGACCCGCGAGGAGTTCCGGGAGTTCCTGGACGCGCACCTGTAGTTCCGGCCGGGGTGGGATGGGCCCTCCGGGCGAACATGTCCGATCTGGCCGAAAGTGGCATAGGTGGGATAGGTGCCTAGGGCATGTAATAGGCCTGGCGAGACGGAACCACGCTGCGAGGTGCTGCATGTCCGAACCCGTTGTGTCCGAATCCATTGCGTCCGAAGCCATCGCGTCCGAACCCGATGCGCCCGAGGCCGAACTCCTCGGCTTCCCGCAGGACCGAACCTGCCCCTACCACCCGCCGACGGCCTACGACCCCCTGCGGAAGGGCCGGCCGCTTTCCCGGGTCTCCCTCTTCGACGGCCGCTCGGTGTGGTTGGTGACCGGGCACGCCGAGGCGCGTGCCCTGCTCGCCGACCCACGGCTCTCCGCCAACCGGCAGAATGCCGCCTTCCCCCTGCCCAGCAGGCGCTTCATCGGTCTCCAGGACCGGCGCACCGCCTTGCTCGGGGTGGACGATCCCGAGCACAACACCCAGCGCCGGATGCTGATCCCGAGCTTCACGCTGAAGCGGACCGCCGCCCTGCGGCCCCGGATCCAGGAGACCGTGGACCGGCTGATCGACGAGATGGAGGCGCGCGGCCCGCGGGCGGAGCTGGTCAGCGCCTTCGCGCTGCCGGTGCCGTCGATGGTGATCTGCGCGCTGCTCGGAGTCCCGTACGAGGACCACGAGTTCTTCGAGGGACAGTCGCGCCGGCTGGTGCGCGGGCCGGAGAGGGCCGATGTCGAGGACGCCCGGGAGCAGATCAACGGCTACCTGCGCGAGCTGATCGAGCGCAAGCGCCGCGACCCGGGCGACGGGCTCCTGGACGAGCTCGTCGCCGAGCGGCTGGAGCCGGGCGAGACCGATGTCGACGAACTGGTCTCGCTGGCCGCGATCCTGCTGATCGCGGGCCACGAGACCACGGCGAACATGATCTCCCTCGGTACGTTCACGCTGCTCAACCACCCGGAACAGCTGACCGAGCTCCGCTCGGACCCGTCCCTGCTCTCGGCGGCGGTGGAGGAGCTGATGCGGTTCCTGTCCATCGCGGACGGGATGCTGCGGGTCGCCATCGAGGACATCGAGATCGGCGGGGTCACGGTCCGCCCGGACGACGGAGTGGTGTTCTCCACCTCGGTGATCAACCGCGACGGGGCGGTCTTCGAGGAACCCGACGCCCTGGACTGGCACCGCCCCACCCGGCACCACCTGGCCTTCGGCTTCGGCGTCCACCAGTGCCTCGGGCAGAACCTGGCCCGCGCCGAGATGGAGATCGCGCTGGGCACGCTCTTCGAGCGGCTGCCCGGGCTGCGGCTGGCGGCCGACCCGGACCGGATCCCCTTCAGGCCCGGGGACACCATCCAGGGCATGATCGAACTCCCCGTGGCGTGGTGAGGGACGTGACCTCACTGCACATCGACATCGACACGGCCGTCTGCATCGGCGCCGGCCAGTGCGCGCTCACCGCGCCCGAGGTGTTCACCCAGGACGACGACGGGTTCAGCGCGCTGGTCCCGGGCCGCGAGGGCGGCGACGGGAGCCCGCTCGTGCGGGAGGCCGCCCGCGCCTGCCCGGTCTCCGCGATCTCCGTGGTCGAGCCGTGAGCCGCTCGGCCTGAGCCGGCCCGGGCAGGGGCGGATCCGGCGGATCCGGCGGATCAGCCCTTGCTCAGGATTTCGGCGGCCTGCCGCTCCAGCGCGAGCGCCCCGTCCACCCGGTCCGCGCACGCGTCGAAGAGGACCCGGCGGTCCGCCTCGTCCGCCGCCGGGTCGGCCGTACGGGCCAGCTCGGCGAGGCTCGACCACTGCCGGCCGGAGTCCCGGAAGAGCTCCGCCGCCTCCGGCTTGCCCGCGAGGTCGAGGAAGTCGGCGTACAGCGGCCGGGTCGCGCCGGGGGCGGTCCACTGCTCCTCCAGGCAGGAGTGCAGCCGCCGCATGCCCGCGCCCAGCGCCTCCGGGGAGGCGCCGAAGCGCTGCTCCCAGCCCGTTTCGGTACGGGTGTCGCGCAGTTGGGCCGCGAACTTCTCCATGCCGCAGAAGCCGAAGTTCGCGTCGAAGTGGTTGCCGAGCACGGGCCCGGTGAGGCGGGCGAGCGTGGTGGCGATGGCCTCGTCGAGGTCCGGCTCGCCGTCGGGCGGGCCGGTGGGCACGATCATCTGGTGGCGCCCCTTGCGGTGCGCGGACCAGGCGGCGCCGAACTCCTCCCGGCCGATCGCGTAGGGGGTGTCGGCCCCGTCCTCGACGTAGAAGGTGTCGCCCTCGTACCCCGCCACGACCACGGTGTACGGATCAACGGAGGCCGGCTCGGGGCTCTCGGCGGCCCCGTGCCAGGGCAGCCCCGACCGGTCGACGACGCAGAACACCGGCAGCCCGGCGTCGAGCGCGCCGCACACCCGGTTCAGGCGGGGTTTGGCGCTGGTGGTGGCCAGGTACGGGACGTGCAGCCGGCCCAGAGCCGTCTGCACCCAGGGGTGGGGGTGGGCCTGCGCGACGATCGTCGCGACCGGCGGCCGACCGGCGTACTCGAACACGAAGTACATGAAGCCGATCCCGCCCGCGAGGCCGGCGACCAGCACCTCGTCGTGCACGCTCCCGAGGGCGTGGCGGATCAGCGAACTCTCGCGGTGGCGGCCTGCGCCGAAGTCTTCGTATACGAGCACGGTCATGCGGTCAGGGTATCCGTGCCCCCGCGGCCGGCCGACCCGCGATCCCCTTCCCGACTTCCTGTACAGTTGTCCAGGAAATCGACGTCCGCAATCCATCGGAATCCCAAGGGAGGTGGCCGTGCACACGGTCGCTCAGGTCCTCATCGGCGCCGTCGCCGCGCTGCACGCGTACTTCCTGGTCCTGGAGATGTTCCTGTGGCAGCGGCCGCCCGGCCGAGCGCTGTCCGGCTTCGACGCGGACACCGCCAAGCTCACCGCTCCGCTCGCCGCCAACCAGGGCCTCTACAACGGGTTCCTCGCGGCCGGCCTGGTCTGGTCGCTCGTCATCGACTCGCTCGCGACGCAGATCTTCTTCCTCGTCTGCGTGATCGTCGCCGGGGTGTTCGGAGCGGCGACCGCCAACCGGCGGATCCTGATCGCGCAGGCCCTGCCCGGCGCCCTCGCCCTGGGCGCGGCGCTGCTCGCCGCATGAGCGCCGGGGACCCGCGCACGGATCCCCGTACCGCCCGCACCACGGCGCGCCTGCGCGAGAGCCTCCTCGCGGAGTGTGCGGACCGGTCGCTGGCCGAGGTCAGCGTCTCGGCCGTGGTCCGCCGGGCCGGGGTCGGGCGGGCCACGTTCTACCTGCATTACGAGGACCTCACCGCGCTCGCGGTGGACGCCTGCGCCGACGTGGTGCACGCGGCGGTCGACGCCCTGCACGCCTGGCAGACGGGCCCCGGGTCCATCGCCCCGGCCCGCCCCCCGGCCGACCTGGCCGACTTCCTCGGGGGCGCGGCCGACCGGGCACCGCTCTACCGCACCCTGCTCCTGCCGGGCGGCGGCGGCCCGCTCGGCGAGCGCCTGCACCGGGAGCTGCGGGCCCGCGCACGCGCCGAGCGCGCGGCGGTCGGCGCCCCGCGCCCGGACCTGGTCGCGTCTGCGGTGGCGGCCGCCTTCACCGGGGTGCTCGCGGACTGGCTGCACGGCCTCGTCCCGGCGCAGCCGGCCGAACTCGCCGACCGCCTCTGGGCGCTGCTGCTGGCCATCCACCGGGCGGGCTGACTTCCGCGCCCGGCTCCCGCACCGCGCACGCGCGAGCCCCGCCGGGCATCCGGCGGGGCTCACCTCACGGACTGGACTCGTGAAGCGGCGCTAGCCGATGGTCACCACCTGCTCCGCCTGCGGACCCTTGGGGCCCTGCGTCACGTCGTACTCGACCTTCGCGCCCTCGGCCAGCTCCTTGAAGCCGGTCGTCTGGATGGCGGAGAAGTGCACGAACACGTCGGGGCCGCCGTCGTCCTGCTGGATGAAGCCGAATCCCTTCTCCGAGTTGAACCACTTCACGGTGCCAGTTGCCATCTGTGCTGATCCTTCTCAACGTTCCACGCGGGCCGCACGTGCGGCCGTCTCGATCCTGCCCACAGGTCGCCCCCGTCACACGCCAAGCGCGGCCAACCGGGGCGCACTGAATGAATCGAACCTTTGGTCGCACCATCCGCAAAACGAGGGACGAAGGCGTTTTCGGCAGGGGCCGGCGCCCCGGTCCGTTGCTCAGGCGCCGCTGTCCGCGGGCAGCGGCACGGCGGATCGAGGCCGCGGGGCTGCCGCTGCGGCTCGCCGCGAGCCGCCGAGCCGGCAGCCCAGACAGTCGGCGTGGCCGGCGCGGGCGACGGTGTCCCGGGTGCGCCAGTCCCAGTCGCCCGGCGCCCGGGGGCCGCTCGGCTTGCCCCAGCCGGCCAGGTGCAGCAGCCAGGTGGTCAGCGCGGCCGCGACGACGAAACCCAGGCCGAGCCAGATGCCGGGCGCCCAGGCCGCGCAGACCGAGACGCCCGCTCCGGTACAGCCCAGCAGGGCGAGACAGGTACCGGTCCAGCCGGCCACGGTGTGGCCGAGATCGACATCGCCGTGGGCGCTCACGATTCCCCCTGGTCGGACGGACGGCAGTAGGCTCGGAGAGGAGATGACTTATTCAGCAAGATAAATATCTCACGAACTAAGCCTCTTAGATCCTAAGGAGTATGTGCGTGCAGGGCAAGCCCCGCCCCGCGGCCACGGCCGGGGAGGCGCTTTCGCGCATGGACCGGTACGTCGCGCTCGGCCTCATCGGCCAACAGGAGGTGGCCCAGCTGCTCGGGCTGAACGTCACCGACCTGACCTGCCTGGGCCACGTCCTGGGCGCCGGGGACACCCCGCTCACCGCCGGCGAGCTCGCCGAACTGACGAACCTCACCACCGGCGCGGTCACGGGAGTCCTCAACCGCCTGGAGCGCGCCGGGTACGCGAGCCGCCGCGCCGACCCCGCCGACCGGCGCCGGGTGCGGGTCGTGGCCGACCCGGACGCGGCCGCACGGATCTTCGCCGTGTACGAGCCCTTCTACGCACGGCTCGGCGCCGTCTTCGCCGAGTACACCCCCGACGAGATCGCCGTCATCGCCGACTGGTTCGGGCGCGCGACGGTCGAGATCACCGCCCACCTCGCCCAGGTGCGGGCCGGGGAGCTGGGTCCCGTGGCCCCGTAGCCGGGGTGCCCGCTGTGGCCCGCGCCCCCGCCGGGTCGCGGGTCCGATGGTAAAATTTTCTCCTTTCACGACTTCACGGAAGGTTCTGCATGAAGAACCCGTCACCTCACGGGCGTTTCGGCATCAAGGCCGGAACCAAGGCAGGCTCCAAGGGCGGTGGCAAGGGGGGCGGCAAGACCCCCCGGACCGCTCCCCTGCGGGGCGAGTTCGCGATGCCCGCGACGACCACCCCGGCGCTGCCGCCCGTGAAGTCGTTCGACGAGCTCGACCTGCCCCCGGAGCTGGTGCGGACGCTGGCCGAGCTGGCGGTGACGGAGCCCTTCCCCATCCAGGCGGCGACCCTTCCGAACTCCCTCGCGGGCCGGGACGTCCTCGGCCGCGGCCGGACCGGCTCCGGCAAGACGCTGGCCTTCGGCCTGGCCATGCTGGCGCGCACGGCGGGCGAGCAGGCGGATCCGAAGCGGCCGCTGGCGCTGGTCCTCGTACCGACGCGTGAGCTGGCGCAGCAGGTGACCGAGGCGCTGACCCCGTACGCACAGGCCCTGAAGCTGCGGATGGCCACGGTCGTCGGCGGTCTGTCCATCGGCCGCCAGACCGCGGCCCTGCGCACCGGCGTCGAGATCGTGGTCGCCACTCCCGGGCGCCTGAGCGACCTGGTCGGGCGGCGGGACGTCCACCTGGAGCGCGTGAAGATCACGGTGCTCGACGAGGCGGACCAGATGTGTGACCTGGGCTTCATGCCGCAGGTCACGGAGATCCTGGACCAGGTGCACCACGCCGGGCAGCGGATGCTGTTCTCGGCCACCCTGGACCGCAACGTGGACCAGCTCGTCCGCAGCTATCTCAAGGACCCGGTCTCGCACACCGTGGACCCGTCGGCGGCCTCGGTCACCACGATGGACCACCACGTGCTGCACATCCACGCGGCCGACAAGGTCTCGGCGGCCACCGAGATCGCAGCCCGCGAGGGCCGGGTGCTGATGTTCCTGGACACCAAGCACGGTGTCGACCAGTTCGTGAAGCACCTGCGGGCCATGGGCGTACGGGCGGAGGGGCTGCACAGCGGCAAGTCGCAGCCGCAGCGCACCCGGACCCTCGGGCAGTTCAAGGACGGCCTGATCACGGTCCTGGTCGCGACCAACGTCGCCGCGCGCGGCATCCACATCGACGACCTCGACCTCGTCGTCAACGTGGACCCGCCCGCCGACCACAAGGACTACCTGCACCGGGGCGGCCGTACGGCGCGCGCCGGCGAGTCCGGCAGGGTCGTCACCCTGGTCACGCCGAACCAGCGCCGCGACATGGTGCGGCTGATGGCCGACGCCAAGCTCCGGCCGACGATCACGCAGGTGCGCTCCGGCGAGGCCGCGCTGAGCCGCATCACCGGCGCGAAGGCCCCGTCCGGGGTTCCGCTGGCGGGCGCCGCGCCGACCGACGCCAAGGGCAGGCCCTCGGGCTCGGACCTCGGCTTCCGCGGCATCGGCACCCGGCCCGGGCGGCCGGGGCGGGGCAAGGAGTCCCGCAAGACGATCGAGGCCCGTCAGGCCGCCGAGGCCCGCGCCGCGGCCCGGGTGCGCCGGGGCAAGTGACCCGTACGTGAAAGGTGCCGGTCCCCCGGACGGGGGCCGGCACCTTCGCTTCGCCCTCGTGCGTCGCCGTCAGCGGCGCGCGCGTCGGCGGGCCACGATCGCGCGGGTGACGACCGGCGGGAGCAGGTCCTTGGCCAACCGGCGCCAGCCGGCGCCGGCCCGGGGCGCGGCGGCCTTCGCCGGGGCCGCGGCAGCGGGCTCGGGGGTGGCGTGCAGCGGTTGCGGGGGCGCCGGGGCGACGACTCCCTCGTCACCGATCCGGACCAGCGGCCGGCCGTCGATCACGTCCACGCCGTGCCACAGGTCCGTGCGGCCCTCCAGCCAGGTGAGCAGCGCCGCCTGGTGGGGCGTGGGGTCGTCCCAGGTCGCGTAGAGCTTCGAGGCGGACACGCAGATCAGGCGCAGCCCGCCGGTGGCCACGGCTGCCCATACGGCGGCGGCGACGCCGGGGCAGTGGGCCGAGCGGTAGTCGTCGAAGACGATCACGGCTCCCGGGGCGGCCACGATGCGCGAGGACTCGATGTCCTGGAGCACGTGCTCGTGCAGGTGGGAGGCGTCGATGTGGACGAAGCGGCAGCTGTCGGGGCGGACCAGATCGGCGACCACGGAGGTCGGTGCCTGGACGACGGTCGGCAGCGCCTCGTGGAAGGTCAGGTAGTTCGTGTCGAACCCGCGGCGGGTCAGCGTGGGGTACGAGCCCCGCATCTCGGCGAGGTTGGAGTCGTCGGGCGGCGGCGAGTCGAACAGGTCGCACACGGTGAACTCCTCGCCGTCCCGAAGGTACCGGCCGAGGAAGATCGCGCTCTTTCCCATGAAGGCGCCCAGCTCCAGAAGATCGCCGCGCTGCGCGGCGTCGCCGGCCTGGCGGCTCAGGAACCAGTCGAAAAGCACCTGGTCATAGGCCGAGAACCATCCCTTGACCTCGCTGTACGCCCTGGGTGCGGGCGGTGCGGGGGCCGCGTCGGGGGTGGTGACGGGAGCCTGTGAAACGTGTGACACGGAGAGTCATCCTCCATTGGAGCGGCATCGGTCCAACTCGGTTACCCGGCCAGGTAGGCAGACCATAAGCCCCCACACAGGTGAATGACGAGGGGTGCGAGGTGTATGGATGGAATCAGCGGGGCCGCTTCCTCCCGCCCCTTCCGATTCCCTCGTCGAGGAAGGCCAGGACCGTCCGCGCGAAGGCAGTCGGGTCATCGACCCACGGGTAGTGGCCGGTGCCCGCCTGGACCGCCACCTCGGCCCGGGGGAACCACTCCGCGACGGCCCGGGCGACGCGCGGCCGGGGGCCGCCGTCCAGCTCGCCGGCCAGGATCAGCACCGGCACCTCCAGGGCGATGACGGCGGCGCGCGTGACGGCCGGCTCGAAGGCTCCGGCGGAGGCGTAGACATCCCCGGCCTCCTCGTTGGACTGCTCGGCCTCGGCCGCGGCGTGCGCCCGCGCTGCGGCGTCCCAACGGCCGTACTGGAAGGGGGCCATGGCGTCCCAGTCGGCTTCCGCCGCGGTACCGGCCCAGACGGCGTCCCCCGCCCGGCGGGCCATCGCGTACCAGGGCTCGGCCGCGCGCAGGTCCATGGCCTCCCGGCGGTGCTCCGCGGTGAAGTCGATGCCGATGGCCCGGGCCCGGGCGGTGACCAGCACCAGGCTGCGGACGCGCTCGGGGTGGCGGGCCGCGTACAGCAGGGCGAGATCGCCGGCGGCGGAGTGGGCCAGGAAGTCGGCCCGTTCCAGGCCGAGATGGCGGCGCAGGGCTTCGACGTCCTCGACCTGCCGGTCACAACGGTAGGTGGCCGGGTCGGCCGGGACGGCGGAGTCGCCCGTGCCGCGCAGGTCGAGCATGATCAGCCGGCGCCGCTTCGACACTCCCCCGAGGTCGCCGAGGTACGCGGAGGCCCGCATGGGGCCGCCGGGCAGGCAGATCAGTGGTTCGCCCTCGCCGACCACGTGGTAGGCGAGTTGGGTTCCGTCGGGTGCGCTGAAGGCAGGCATGGCGTCATCCTCACGAGCGCGCCGCGGCCGTGGCAACCGGATTCGGCGAAGAGCCGCGCGATCGCCGCCCGGCCGTGGTCGCGGCGCCATGGGCCCGCCGCCAGGCCGCCGTCGGAACGCCTTCGGACAGCCGTCGGAACGCCTTCAGAACGCCGTCAGACCGCCGCCCGCCGCAGCAGGCGCCGGGCGGCGGTGTTGCGGACGCTGCGGGTCCGGGCGGCGGCGGCCAGCAGGCTCAGCGCCCGGTCCGAGGCGAGCGATTGCGCGGCCGTGCGCTGGCACCAGTCGGAGGCGGCGGTGAGCTCCTCGGCCGACCACGGCTCGCCCCGGGCGATGGCCTTGAGCAGGACCCACTCGTGCAGCCGGCGGGCCGCGAAGGTACGGCCGCCGAGCGGGGCCCGCAGGGCCTGGGCCCAGGCGGGGAAGCCGTCGTCGGCCAACAGCTGCGCCGCCCGCCGGTCCAGGTGCGTGACGACGGCGCTCTCCGCCATCACCGGGTCCGGGTCGCGCAGCACGGCGGCCACCGCCTCGGCCTCCGCCGCCCCGCCGGACGCCGCCGCCAGGGAGTCCAGGTGCCGGGCGTAGCGCCAGTACTCGGGCGCGGACGTCCCCTCGGGCGGGCGCACCGGAGCCGGCCCTGGCGTGTTCCGGCGTATCTGGTCCTCGCGTCTCCCCATGGCGACCATTGCACACGACAGTGATGGACGGCGGGTGTCCAGGGTCCCGTACGCCGCTGTGTGCACCGCGTGTGTCAGGCGCTGCCCGGGGCGGGCGCCAGCAGCAGGACTTCGGAGCCGACCGGGCGGAATCCGGCGGCCTGGAAGGCGCGGATGCTGCGCGCGTTGCCCGCGGCCTGCTGCGACCAGACGGGCCCGCCGTCGGGGACGAGGTGGCGGGCGGCCAGCGCCAGGTCGCGGCCGAGGCCGCGGTGGCGGGCGTTCTCGTCCACTTCTATGGCCGTTTCCCAGCGGCCCGCGATGCCTCGGCCGAGGACGAGCACTCCCTCGCCCGTGTCCGTGACCCAGACCCGTACCTCGTCCCGGCGCTTGCGGGCCCGCACGACCCGGGGGTGGTCGCGGTCGGCGATCTCCCGCAGTGCCACCGGCGGATCGCCTGGCAGCGCGCGGGCGACGGTGAGGAGGTCGATGGTGTCGGTCCGGCGCCCGGTGCGCTCCAGCAGCGCGGTCAGGAAGAGCGGGTGCATGGTGGCGGCCAGCGCGTCGCAGTCCACCGAGGCGAGGGTGGAGCGCACCCAGTGGGGGTCCTCGTCCATGAAGACCACGGAGTGCGCGGTGAAGGCGATGACACCGCTGTCGCGCGGGCTCGGCGCCGGGACGATGGTGGTGCCGCCGTCGGGCGGCGGGAACCGGCCTTCGGCCGCCGCGTCGAGGATCTCGTTCAGTTTCATGCCGTCAGCCCTCCTCGCAGGGGGAGGACTTGAACGTCGACGTGGTCCGTGCGCGCGGCGCCCGCGGCGGTGATGACGACGACGCGGTGGTGCTGGAGTGGCATGTCAGCGCTCCTGGTTCGTGGCCGGTCACCATGATCACAGGTGCGGGGCGGTTCGGATCGGCCAGGTCCGATCCGCCCTGCCGGGGACGCGCGCCGGACGCCGCCGGGTCACGGCACCAGTGCTGCGACCGCACTAGCCGTCGTGGGTCTCGTATCCGCCGTGGCCCAGCTCGGTGTCGTGGCCGGCTTCGGGCAGCGGGGCGCCGGTCTCCAGCAGCGTCTTGAGGCTGGAGGCGAGCAGCGGCCAGGCGCGCCCGCACATGCCGATGAGGGTGCCGCCGGGCTCGAAGTCCTCGTGCAGGATGGTCAACCGGGCGAGGGTCTCGCCCACCGGCTCGATCTCGTACGTCACCTTCGTGCGCCGCTCGGCCGCCAGCTCGGCCCGCAGTTCCTCGCCGATGCCCGCCGAAGCGGCCCACTGCGGGGTGAAGGTGTGCCAGGCGTAGGAGAGCCGGCGGTGCGGAACACAGTCCAGGACCACCTGCGCGGGATCGCTGGTCCGCGCCCCGCCCTCCACCCAGTCCATCGGCGAGCCCACCGCCCAGTCGGTCTCGAAGCTGAGCCCCCAGTACCGGCGGGTGAAGGCGGGTTCGGTCAGGGCCTGCCACACCCGGGCGGGGTCGGCCTGGATGTACAGGGTGTAGGTGATCGCAGTCTCACTCATCCCCCCATGCTGCGGGACCGCCCCCCGCACTGGCCGGATTTCCTCCCTCGCGGCGCCCGCCGCGGGAAAGCCCGCTCACCAACGGATGCCCTGGTCGGGGAGTTCCGTGAGCGGGGTGCGGGCCGGGGCGGGGAGGCCGAGCCGGGCGCGGGCCGTGTGGACCGAGGCGAGCTCTTCGTGGCCGGCCGGGCCCCAGTCGCTGAGCTCCCGGACCTGTTCGGGCGTGGCCAGCAGCCGGGCGTGCGCCGGGTCGGGGCCGGGGGGCAGCGCGGTGAGCCGGGCGGTCGTGCGCGGGTGGGCGCGCCGGGCGTCGTACCGGTAGCCGAGCGGGGCCGCCCCGGAGCTGACGGCGGCCGTCAGGGGCGGGAGGCGGGCCGCGCCGGTGGCGCGGGCGATCAGGAGCAGGACCCGGCCGTCGGGGGCGAACAGCCAGCCCGTGTGGTCCCGTACGGGCAGGTGCTCGGGGGCCGGGCCGGCGTGCCAGGTGCCGTGGTGCGGGCTGCGTCGGGTGCGCAGGACGCCGAGCCGGTCCAGGGCGGTGGGGGCGGTGGGCCGGCCGTCCTCCAGCAGCGCGGCGCCCCCGCCGTTGATCCGGGCGCGCAGGGCCGACAGGGCGCGCCGGGCGTCGCCGGGGTCCATCAGGGCGGGCAGGTCGGCAGGCTCGGCGAAGTCGATGCCGGTGATCTCCTGCGCGGGGAGGCGGATCGCGTCGATCCGCTCCGGGCTCCAGGTGCCGCCGTCGTAGACGTGGAGGATCTCGCCGGGGAAGCGCATCTCGGGCGGGAACCCGGGCGTGTCCGCGGGGATCCAGTCGACGGCGAGGCCGCGTGGGTAGCGGCCTTCGATGCCGAGCTCCTCGGACATCTCGCGGGCCGCCGCGGCGCAGGGCGCCTCGCCCGCGTCCACGGCGCCGCCGGGCAGCAGCCGGTCGGAGCGGTAGTCGACGCTCTGGACGAGGATCCGGCCGTCGTCGTCCGTGACGAGCACGACGGCGCCGGTCCACAGGGCGGCGCGCGAGGCGCCGTACGCCTGCGGGGTCATCCAGGTGCCCGGCCGTTCGCGGTCATCGGTCGGGGCCTGACCGGTCACGGCGTCATCGGTCACGGCGTCATCGGTCACGGCGCCGTCGGCCAGGGCGCCATCGGCCGGAACCCCGTCGATCACGGCCTCGTCGGTCACGGCCTCGTCGGTCAGCTGTGGCATCGGACTCCATTCGCCGGTAGGGGCGTGCGCCGCGGTGGACCCGCCGCCTGTGCAACAGCGCGTACGGCCCCCGGGTTACGGCGGCCGGAGGCGTGAGCCGGGCGGTCTGCGGCACTCCGTCGCTTTACCACCTCTATACCTCCTTATTACCTGGTTATGTCGTCCTTGCTACGTTCCCTAGGCGGACTGCCGGCCTGAAAACCGGCGGTCCGACCACGTCGCCGGACCGAGGAGAGACCCACAGATGCGACCGCCTTCACGCAGCGACAGCCCGGCGGCCACCGGAAAGCGGTGGACCGTGCCGGCCGTCGCGGGCGTGGCGGGTGGCGCCGCGGTCCTCGGCTTCGGCGGGATGTACGTCGCCGGGCTCCTCCTGGCCGGCGAGGACGTCGCCGCGGGGACGAAAGTGCGCGGGGTCGACATAGGCGGGATGAGCCGCGCCGAGGCCAAGCAGGCCCTGGACCGCGAGCTCGGCCCGTCCGCCGCGGCCCCGCTGGCCCTGCGGGTGGGCGACCGCTCCGAGCAGGCCGAGCCGGGGTCCCTCGGTCTGGCCCTGGACACCGCCGCCACGGCCGAGCGCGCCGCGCGTACCGGGGCCGACCCGGTCACCGTGATCCGCCGGCTGTTCTCCTCCGGCGATCCCGATGTCCAGCCGGTGGTCCGGCTCAACGAGAAGGCGGCCCGCGCCGCCCTCGGCGGGCTCGGCGAGAAGACGGTCCAGGAGGCGCGCGAGGGCTCGGTCGCGTTCGAGAAGGGCAAGGCCAAGGCCGTGCCCCCGGTCACCGGTACCGATCTCGACGTCGAGCGCGCGGTCGAGGTGCTGCGCTCCTCCTACCCCGGGGCCGCCGGCGACCCCGTGGCCCTCCCGGTGCGGCGGACGGAGCCGCGTATCGGTCAGCAGGAGACCGACCGCGCCCTGAAGGAGTTCGCGCGGCCCGCGATGTCGGCGCCCGTCACCCTCACCGTGGACGGCAAGCGGCTGGCCATCGCCCCGGCGGTCCTCTCCAAGCACCTCACGCTGAAGGACGACGGCCGGGGCCGGCTGGCCCCCGGGCTCGACGCCAAGGCGCTGCTCGCCGACCCGGCGGTGGCCGGGCCGCTGCGGCACGCCGCCCCGGGGGCGGCCGAGGCGAAGCTGCGGCTCGAAGGCGACGGCCGGGTCACGGTCGCCGAGGAGGGCCGGGCCGGCCGGCAGGTCACCGAGAAGACCCTGGGCCAAAGCGTGCTGCCACTGCTGACCGGCAGCGGCGAAGCCGCCCGTACCGGCGAGGTCGCCACCGAGACGGTCCGGCCCAGGCTGACGCGGGAGACGATCGGAGAGCTCGGCGTCAAGGAGGAGGTGTCCTCCTTCACCGTCGACTTCGAACGGGCCCCGTACCGGACGACCAACATCGGCCGGGCCGCCGAGCTCATCAACGGCTCGCTCGTGATGCCCGACGAGACCTGGAGCTTCAACCGCCGGGTGGGCGAGCGCACGAAAGAGAACGGTTTCGTGGACGGCCTGATGATCAACAACGGCCGGTACGAGAAGGCTTCGGGCGGCGGGGTCTCGGCCGTGGCGACCACCGTGTTCAACGCGATGTTCTTCGCCGGCGTCAAGCCCGTCGAGTACGGGGCCCACTCCTTCTACATCGAGCGCTACCCGGAGGGCCGTGAGGCCACCGTCGCCTGGGGCAGCCTGGACCTGCGCTTCGCCAACGACTCGGGCAAGGCGCTCTACATCCAGGCCGAGGCCACCGACACCTCGATCACCATCACCTTCCTGGGCACGAAGAAGTACGACGAGATACGCGCGGCCAAGGGCCCGCGGACCAATGTCAAGCAGCCCCAGACGCGGACCGGCAGCGGGCCCAAGTGCGAACCGCAGTCGCCGCTGGAGGGCTTCGACGTCGCCGTGGACCGGGTGTTCGTCAAGGGCGGCGCCGAGGTCAAGCGGGAGACGATGAAGACCCACTACACGCCGCGTTCCACCGTGACCTGCGGATGAGTGGTACGCCCCCGGGCGCACACCCCCTGAACGTCGTCGGCACCGGCGGCGGCCGGCTGGCCGCGGTCGACGCCGCGCGCGGGCTCGCCGTCCTCGGCATGTTCGCCGTGCACGTCGGACCGGGCCCGCGGGCCGAGGGCGCCGGGTACCTGATCCTCGCGGCCGACGGGCGGGCCCCCGCACTGTTCACCCTCCTCGCCGGGTTCTCCCTGGCCCTCGCCCAGCGCGGCCGCGCCGCCGCCGAACAGCCGGACGGCTGGGCGCGGCGCTACCGGCCGCTGCTGATCCGCTGCGCCGTACTGGCCGTGCTCGGCCTGGGGCTGGCCGCGCTGTGGCCGGGGATCCTGGTCATCCTGGCGTTCTTCGCCGTGTACTTCCTGGCCGCCGAGCCCTTCGCCCGGCTGTCCACCCCGGTGCTGACGGCCGTCGCCGGTGCCTCCGTGGCGGCCGGACCGCTGCTGTCGTTCCTGCTCGGCCCGCTGTTCGGGTACGAGGCCTCCGGCCGCGGCCTGGTGCCCGAACTCACCGCCCTGACCAGCTGGGACGGGGCGGGCGAGGTGCTGTGCGAGCTGCTGCTCACCGGCGCGTACCCGCTCGCCACCTACTTCCCGTACGTCCTGGTCGGACTGGCGCTCGGCCGGCTGTGCGATCTGCGGAAGCGGTCCGTCGCCCGGCGGATGGCGGGCTGGGGCGCGGCGGCCGCGCTCGCCGGCTACGGCACGGCCTGGCTCTCCACCCATGTGCTCGGCGGCCGCGAGCGGCTGCTCGATGCGATCGCGGCCCGCCACCCGGACGCCCTGGGCGCGGCCGATCCGGTACGGGAGGTGCTGAGCGGGCAGTTCGGCGCCGTGCCCAGCACCTCCTGGGAGTGGCTGCTCGTGGCGGACCCGTACAGCCAGACCCCGCTGGAGACGCTCGGCAACGCGGGCGTCGGCTGCGCGCTCATCGGGCTGTTCGTGCTCGCCGCGCACAGCCGGGCCGGCGCCCGGCTGCTGCGGCCGCTGACCGCGCTCGGGGCGATGGCGCTGAGCGCGTACGTCGTCCACGCGCTGGTGCTGGCCGGCCCGGCCCGCGGGGCCGCGTCCTGGGGTGCGGTGGCCGCCTTCGCGGGTGTGGGGCTGGTCGCGGCGTGGGCGTGGCAGCGGTTGTGGTCGCACAGCCCGCTGCGCCGGGGGCCGTTGGAGCACGCCCTGCGGATGGCGACGCGGGGCCCCGCCCCATCTCACGGGTGTGGGACGTCACCTCACCCGTCCGCGTGACGGCACGTAGGCTCCGGGGCCCCGGGTACGGCAGGGTGGACGAATGCCGTCCCGCCGCCTGACAGCCCTGCCCCTGATCCTCGCCGCGCTGGTGACGACCGCCGGGTGTGTGACCGTCCGCCCGCCGGTGCCGCCGGAGCCCTCGTGGCCGGACCCGGCGACGACCCGGACCGCGGCGCGGGAGCAACCGGCGGCCCGCGCCTGGCCGCTGGGTCCGCTGCCGGCGGCCGTGGCCCCTGTCTCTAATACACATCAGACGCAGACGACGAATAAAATAGAGTATAACACTGTGAAAGCGGTATAAATAAAAAGGTCCTGCGGGTGGTGCGTTGGGTGGGCGGGGGGGGAG